>NZ_JBLVPV010000003.1:0-277662 GCF_048286775.1 Flavobacterium glycogeni | reverse complement strand
GTTTCCTTAATCACCAAAATTTTTGCATGTGCCATAATTACTGTTATAATATAGTCCAAATTTACCATAAAAAAACCAATTATCAAAATTGGTCTATATTATATTTTCGTTTGGTATAATTACCGCAAGGTCTAGTGTAAAAGGCATTATTATCACGGACCATAATTATGAAAATGTGATTAAAGTTTCCACAAAACTGACGTTGATGAAAGAAGGGAAAATGCACCACTTAAAAGACAAAAGCGAATTGGTGGAAAAAGGGTATTTGAAATCAGGAATGATCTAGATGCTTTTGAAAAAAGCTAATAATACGGTCAATAATTGGTCTTGGTTCTCAATATGACTCATGTGTCCGTCCGGAAAAGTCACCAGTTTCATAGCCGTGTTTTCTATCTGTTCTTTAGTTTCTTCGTAATTTAAAACAGGATCTTTTTCGCCCAGAATTAATAATTTTGGATAAGGTGTAAGATGCAATAACACTTCCCGATCTTGTCTTATTTTCATTCCTTCCAGTGACGCAACGATTCCTTGAAGCGGTGTTTTCAAAGCTTCTTTTTTTACGCTTTCAATTTCTGATGAAAGCCGTTCTCTGTTGGATTCGCTGAATAAGTTTGCGATAGAAAGTGAAACAAAATTGATAAAAGATTGTTTTACCGCTTTGATAGCTCGATCCCGATTTGTTTTTCGTTCCTCGCTGTCGGCTCGTGCGGTCGAGTTTAATAAAACCAATCCTTTTATAGTGTCAGGATACAATTCGGCGAAAGCCAATGCCACATAACCGCCCATAGAATGCCCGACAAAAATGGCTTTTCTGATGCGCAATTCCAATAAAACAGCGTGAACTGCATCAGCATTATCCTCCATCGTTTGCACGTAACTCAAACATTCCGTCTCGCCATGTCCCAATAAATCAATCGTGATGACGCGGTTTTTTTTAGCAAAATCCGGAATATAAAAATCCCACATGCCTTTGTTTTCCAAGAAACCATGAAGCAAGACAATAGCGGTTCCTTTCCCGGAATCGGAGTAGGAGATGTTGGTGTTTTTAAAGAGAATTTGTTTCAAAATGGAAATTTAGTGTACAAAAATACCATTTTATTTTTTTATGATTTTCCATTATAATAGCCGTTTAAAAGGGTTGCCGTGAATTACACGAAAAAACACGAAGTAAAAATTGAAAAATCGTTAAAGAGAATAATTAAACAAAATGTGTTTTTTAACCATATAAGGAATTTAAGTTCATTTAAGAATTACTACGATGTCCTTATATTTCTTATATGGTTTAAAAAAAAGGCTCTCATTTCTGAAAACCGATATTATTTTGTTATTTCGACGAAGGAGAAATCACATAAAGCATAGGGACGAGATTTCTCCTTCGTCGAAATGACAAATGGAAAGTTTAGATTACATACTAAAATCGTCTGTCGCCATCGAGCAAACTTCCTATACCACCCAATAAACTGCCTTCGTCGCGACTGTTTCCGCCAGCTTTTGGTGCTGATGCGATGATTCTGTCGGCAAGTCGGCTGAAAGGCAAGGATTGTACATAAACAGTTCCCGGACCACGAAGTGTGGCGTAAAATAATCCTTCGCCACCAAAAATGGAATTCTTGATGCCGCCAATAAACTCAATGTCATAATCGACATCTTTGGTAAAACCTACGATGCAACCCGTGTCGACTTTTAGGATTTCGCCTGCTGCTAATTCTTTTTTGGCCAATGTTCCGCCGGTATGCACAAACGCCAGACCGTCGCCTTCTATTTTTTGCATGATGAAACCTTCTCCGCCAAACAATCCACGACCCAGTTTTTTAGAGAATTCGATTCCAACAGAAACGCCTTTGGCAGCGCAGAGAAAAGAATCTTTCTGGCAAATGAATTTGCCTCCAAATTGCGTTAAGTCAATCGGGATAATTTTTCCGGGATACGGTGAGGCGAATGAAACTTTGCTTTTGGTATTATTTTGATTGATAAACGCCGTCATAAAAAGACTTTCACCGGTCAGGACTCTTTTTCCGGCACTTAAAAGCTTGCCAAACAATCCGCTTTCTTGTCCGGAACCATCTCCAAAAATAGTTTCCATTTGGATATTATTGTCCATCATCATAAAACTTCCCGCTTCGGCAATTACAATTTCCTGTGGGTCTAATTCTATTTCCACATATTGCATTTCCTCGCCATATATGTGGTAGTCTATTTCGTGTGCTTGCATGATTTCTGTTCTTTAAGTTTTTTAAATAAGTCGGAAGCTCGATTATAAAGTTACAGATTTAAGATGGAATTATAGATTTTCTGGGTTGCGCCCAAAAAAAAAATCGGTTCACATTGCTGTAAACCGATTTGGTTGTCTGTATTTATGGAATTAACGGTTCATTAATTCTTCGATTTCGTCTACTTCAATTGGGATGTTGCGCATCATGTTGAATGGTTCGCCGCTTTCCTGAACGATGATGTTGTCCTCCAGACGGATTCCGAAACCTTCGGCAGGAATGTAAATTCCCGGCTCTACGGTGAACACCATATTGGCTTGCATGGGCTCTGTCAGGATTCCGTAATCGTGCGTGTCCAATCCCATGTGGTGTGATGTTCCGTGCATGAAATATTTTTTGTAAGCGGGCCATTCCGGTTTTTCATTTTGTACGTCGGCTTTGTCAATAAGACCTAAACCTAGCAATTCTGAAGTCATTAATTTCCCAACTTCGATATGGTATTGTTTCCAAAGTGTTCCTGTTGTCAGCATTTTGGTCGCTTCGTTTTTTACACGTAAAACAGCGTTGTACACTTCTTTTTGTCTTTTGGTGTACTTTCCTGAAACCGGAATGGTACGCGTCATGTCACTGGAATAATTCGCATATTCAGCTGCAACATCCAGTAAAATCAAATCACCGGCTTTGCATTGTTGGTTATTTTCAATGTAGTGCAACACATTGGCATTATTTCCGGAAGCGATAATTGGCGTGTAAGCGAAACCACGGGAACGGTTGCGAATGAATTCGTGAATCAACTCGGCCTCGATTTCGTATTCAGTCACGTTTGGTTTCACGAAAGGCAATAATCTTCTAAAACCGAGTTCGGTAATATTACAGGCTTTTTGGATTAAATCCAATTCTTCGGTTTCTTTTACAGAACGAAGGCGTTGCAGTATCGGGTTGCTTTTTGCGACAGCATGTGCCGGATATTTTTCTTTCCACCATTTTACAAAACGGGCTTCACGCGTTTCTGTTTCTACGGTGGCACGGTAATGCTCGTTTGTATTGATGTAAATCGTGTCAGCGTGCGTCATCATTTCGAATAAGACTTTCTCAAATTCCTGCAACCAATACACGGTTCTAATTCCTGTTACTTCAAAAGCACGCTCTTTAGTCAGTTTTTCGCCTTCCCAAATCGCAATGTGTTCGCTGGTTTCTTTCAAGAATACCATTTCTCTTTGATGCTCGTAAGGCGCATCCGGGAAAAGCAATAAAATACTTTCTTCCTGATCGACTCCGCTTAAATAAAAGATGTCGCGGTGTTGTGCAAATGGCAAAGTACTATCGGCTGAAACAGGATAAATGTCATTAGAATTGAAAATGGCAACGCTTTTTGGCTTCATTTGAGCCATGAATTTCCCTCTATTTTTTATAAATAAATCTCGGTCAATTTGATGATATTTCATTTGTTAATTTTTATTGTTTTTTATGTGTCAAATGTAATTCGCATAGCGCTAGTATTGGTAATTATGCCATTTCTCTCCATGCTCATTTCATAACAATTCGTTTTTATACATTGAATATTCAAAAATACTAACTTTGAGAGAAACGGATGTTAATTACACTATAAAATTTTCAGATAACTATTTTTATGATTAATTTTCCACTTCAAATCAGTTTTACATGAAAAAAATAGTACTCTTTTCTGCTCTCATTGTACAAAGTGTGTCTTGGGGACAAGTTTCCACCGCAGCGATTCAGCAATCATTGGAAGCCAAAAAACAAATGGAAAATCAATCGCTTTTTCAAAATGTTACTTTCGAAAATGTGGGTCCAACGGTGATGAGCGGCAGAGTGGTGGATGTGGATGTAAATCCGGAAAATCCAACCGAGTTTTATGTAGGATATGCTTCAGGCGGACTCTGGTACACGAATAATAATGGAATGAGTTTTTCGCCTGTTATGGATGCGGCGCCTACGCAAAATGTGGGTGATATTGCGATAGATTGGAAACGAGGGACCATCTGGGTAGGAACTGGCGAAGTAAATTCGTCCCGATCGTCTTATGCCGGAATTGGAATTTTGAAATCTGAAGATAAAGGAAAGACTTGGCAAAACATGGGATTGCACGACAGTCATCATATCAGCAGAATCCTGATTAATCCATCAAATCCCGATGAAGTTGTTGTGGGTGCAGCGGGTCATTTGTATTCGAAAAATGAAGAACGAGGGATTTATAAAACGACTAATGGCGGGAAAACGTGGAGTAAAACCCTTTATATAGACGATGAAACCGGGATTATAGATGTGGCTGTTTCGCCAAAAAATTTCAAGGTTCAATTTGCGGCTTCTTGGAGTAAAGACAGAAAAGCATGGGATTTTATAGGAAGCGGAGCCACTTCGGGAATTTATAAAAGTGAAGATGCGGGATTGACATGGAAGCTTTTCACAACTGGTGAAAGCGGATTTCCTGTAGGGGAAGGTGTTGGTCGAATCGGTTTAGCGGTCTATGATGATGATAACGTTTATGCCATTTTGGATAACCAATTCAAAAGACCGTTGCAGTCCAAAAAAAGCAATTCGTTACCGATTGCATTTTCTATGCCGGGAGACGAATTCTTGAAATTGCCGAATAAAAGTTTGAATTCTATTTTAAAGAATTATGGATTAACCGAAAAATATAGAGCTGAAAACATCAAACACTGGGTTCAAAACGGGTATTTGCAACCTGATGAAGCCGCCAAAGTAGTTCTGGATGCGATAAACAGTTTGGCCGAGACAGAAGTTATAGGTGCCGAAGTATACAAATCAGATAACGGAGGAAAAAATTGGACTAAAACCCATCAAGATTTTATTGATGATTTCTTTTATTCGTACGGGTATTATTTCAGTGCTATTTCTGTTGATCCGAATGATGTAAATAAAATTTATTTATCGGGCGTACCCATTATAAAATCAAATGATGGCGGGAAAACATTTACATCGATAAGCGAAGATAATGTTCACTCGGATCATCACGTAGTTTGGGTGAACCCAAATAAATCAGGACATTTAATTAATGGAAATGATGGTGGTTTGAATATTTCGTATGATGATGGAGCGCATTGGGTGAAAAGCAATTCACACAGTGTGAGCCAGTTTTATTCAGTGAATGTAGATGAGCAAGAACCGTATAATATTTATGGCGGAATGCAGGATAACGGTGTTTGGGTCGGGTCAAGTACGTACAAATATTCATCAGAATGGTACCAAACCGGAAAATATCCGTACGAAAATTTGATAGGTGGCGACGGTATGCAAACTCAAATCGACAAAAGGAATCCAAATATTGTTTTTACAGGGTTTCAATTTGGGAATTATTACAGAATTGATCGTGCGAATAACAAGCGTGATTATATTTCTCCAAAACCAAAAAAAGACGAGAAACCTTTCCGATTCAATTGGCAAACGCCTATTTTGTTGTCTTCGCACAATCAGGATATCTTGTACATGGGGTCTAATTTCTTGCACCGTTCTATGAACCAAGGGGAAACTTGGACGGCTATTTCGCCTGATTTGACGCAAGGAGTGAAAGAAGGAAATGTCGCTTTTGGAACAATCGCGGCTATCAGCGAAAGCCCATTACAGTTTGGTTTACTCTACACGGGTAGCGATGACGGATTGCTGAATGTATCGAAAGATGGCGGTGCGACTTGGAACAAAATTTCAGAAAATTTACCTCAAAACCGATGGATTTCAAGAGTAGTGGCTTCGGCACACAAGAAAGAAAGAGTGTATGCGACTTTAAACGGATACCGTAATGATGATTTTACCGGTTATGTGTATGTGTCAGATGATTTTGGACAAACCTGGAAAAATATAGCGAATAATTTACCTGCAAGTCCAGTCAACGTAATTGTGGAGGATGATATCAATGAAAATATTTTGTATTTGGGAACGGACAACGGATTGTATGTTTCGTTAAATAAAGGAATGAGCTGGGATGATTTTTCTAATGGGATTCCTAATGTAGCCGTTCACGATGTAGTGATTCAAAAGAAAGCAAAAGATTTAGTGGTAGGAACCCACGGTCGTTCGGTGTATAAAGTCAATTTGGAGCAAGTGCAAGAATTGAATGATAAAGTTGTAGCGGAAAATCTTCATGTTTTTGAACTTAAAAAAATAGAAAAATCCAAAAATTGGGGTAACAGTTGGAGTTCTTGGGCTAAGGCTCCAGAGCCAGAAGCGGAGATTTGGTTTTATTCAAATGCTGCTGCAGAAGTGCTGCTGCAGATTGAAAACAGCTTAAAAGAAGTTGTTTTTTCTCAAAAGGTAAAAGCTATAAAAGGACTGAACAAACACGTTTATGATCTTTCTTTGACCAAAGAAGCTTCGGATAGATTGAAAAATAAAGACAAAAAACTAAAATTGGAACAAGCTAAAAACGGCACATATTACCTTCCAATTTCAGTGAATAAAATTAGCATTCAAAAAGGAAGCGAGAAAGTCGTTACTGATCTTGAGATTATCGAATCAAAATAAACAGTCATTCTGCTTTTAAAACAAAAAACACGATTTCAGATGAAATCGTGTTTTTTTATGGTTGCTACTTTTCTAAAACTGTGCTACTTCTGTAGAATCTTTCATTGCAGTTGTAGAAGATTTTCCAATTGTCACGGTATTTTGCACCGCATCAAAATAAGAAGTCCCTACGAAACCTTGGTGTTTTACCGCTTTGAAACCATGCTTTTGCAAAGCAAATTCTCTTTCTTGCAATTCAGAATAGCCGGCCATTCCTCTTTCTTTGTAGGCTTTAGACAATTCGAACATGCTGGTGTTTAGTGCGTGAAATCCGGCTAATGTGATGAACTGGAATTTGTATCCCATTGCCGCAAGATCTTCTCTGAATGTTTCCATTTCAGCAACTGATAATTTAGCAGCCCAGTTGAAAGATGGTGAGCAGTTGTAAGCTAACATTTTTCCTGGGAATTTTGCGTGAATTCCTTCAGCAAATTGTCTTGCGTAATCAAGATCCGGATTGCTGGTTTCCATCCAAATTAAATCAGCATAAGGCGCGTAACTCAACCCTCTGTCAATTCCTTGCTCCACACCACAATTTACATAGAAAAAACCTTCTCCGGTTTTTTCACCCGTGATAAATTTAGCGTCTCTAGGGTCAATATCGCTAGTTAATAAGTTGGCTGCATCAGCATCTGTACGGGCAACAACAATTGTTGGCGTCCCCATAACATCAGCTGCTAGTCTTGCTGCAATCAATTTGTTTATGGCTTCTTGTGTTGGAACCAATACTTTTCCGCCTAAGTGTCCACATTTTTTTGCAGAACTCAATTGGTCTTCAAAGTGAACTCCGGCAGCTCCTGCTTCAATCATCGATTTCATTAATTCAAAAGCATTAAGATTTCCACCAAAACCAGCTTCAGCATCAGCAACGATAGGAACAAGATATTCTTTTTTGTCTGCAGTTCCGTTAACGACTTGTATTTGATCTGCTCTCAAAAGGGCATTATTGATTCGTTTTACTACCAACGGTACGCTGTTGGCAGGATATAAAGATTGGTCAGGGTACATTTCACCGGCTACATTTGCATCAGCAGCAACTTGCCATCCGCTCAAATAAATAGCGTCTAAACCCGCTTCAACTTCTTGAATGGCTTGATTTCCGGTAAGTGCGCCAAGTCCGGCTACAAAATCCTGAGAATTTAGTTTATTCCATAAAGTATTCGCTCCAATTCTGGCAACACTATGCTCTATTTGGTAAGAACCTTGCAATTTCACCACTTCCTCAGCGGTGTAAGGTCGCTCGATGCCATTCCATCTTGGGTTCGTAATCCAGTCGGTAACTAATTCTTGAATTCTTGTTTCGGTTGTTTTCATAGTGTCTATAAAGGTTTAATGGTGTTTAATAGTTTTTTTATTGCTATTGATTTTATTGCAATTGATGTTGGGATTTTAGATGTATTTGTATCCTGGAATGGTCAAAAATTCGATAAAACTGTCGTTCACGACCAGAATGTCTAGTAATTGTTCCGCCAGTCTGTATTTTTGTTTTTCATGATTTTCATTTCCAACGAGTTCTCTGATTTTTTCAAATTCTTCCATGGCCAATCGGTGATAGTATTTTTCAGTCAGGACTTTTTGATTGTCCAAAACCACTCCGTTTTGTAGCCATTGCCACAATTGTGATCTCGAAATCTCAGCAGTAGCGGCATCTTCCATTAAATTATGTAAGGCTGCGGCGCCTTGTCCGTTGAGCCATGAAGCGATATATAAAACCGAAATACTGATGTTTTTTCTAACGCCTTCTTCGGTAATGGTTCCTTTTGGAGTTTCCAGCAAATCACTTTCAGTAACGTGTACGTCTTCTCTTTTTACATGAATTTGGTTTTTAGTTGGCATGTATTTGTCGAATACCGTCATGGCAAGCGAAACCAAATCCGGATGTGCGACCCAAGTGCCGTCATGACCATTTTTTACTTCACGTTCTTTATCGGCAATTACTTTGTCGAAAGCTATTGTATTGGCTTCTTCGTTATTTTTTATCGGAATCTGTGCTGCCATTCCGCCAATTGCGTGAATATTTCGTTTGTGACATCTTTGAATAACCAATTGTGAATACGCACTCATAAATGGCGCAGTCATAGTCACCTGATCTCTGTTTGGAACTAGGAAAGTTGGATTTTTTCTTAGTTTTTTGATGTACGAAAAAATGTAATCCCATCGTCCGCAGTTAAGACCTACGATATGATCTTTCAATTCAAAAATGATTTCGTCCAATTGAAAACTGGCAGTTATCGTTTCGATTAAAACCGTGGCTTTGAATGTTCCGTTTTTCACGCCTAAATATTCCTGTGTGAATTCGAAAACTTCATTCCACCATCTCGCTTCCAAGTAATGTTCCAGTTTTGGAATGTAAAAATACGGTGCCGTTCCATTCTCAATAAGTTGTTTGTGATTGTGAAAAGCATACAATCCAAAATCAATTAGTGATCCCGAAGTTTGTTCTCCGTCAATCAGAATATTTTTCTCCGGCAAATGCAATCCTCTTGGTCGAACAATCAGTACGGAAGTTTTGTCGTTCAGACTGTATTTTTTATTTTTTTTAGTATCTTCAAGAGTGATGGTTTTATTTACCGCATCTTTCAGGTTTTGTTGGCCCGTCATTAAGTTGCTCCAAGTAGGAGAAGTGCTGTCTTCAAAATCAGCCATGAAAGTTTTTGCCCCCGAATTCAATGCATTGATGACCATTTTTCGATCGACCGGACCTGTTATTTCGACTCTTCGGTCTAATAAATCCTCTGGTGTTTTAGAAGCTTCCCAATTACTTTCTCTGATGCTTTTTGTTTCAGAAGGAAAAGTTGGTAAGGCGCCTGCATCAAATAAATGCTGTTGTTTTTTTCTTTCCTCTAATAACAAAAGTCTTTTGTCATTGAATCTTTGGTGTAATTCTGTTACTAAATCAATCGCTTCATCCGTCAATATTTCTGGATAATGCCCTTTCGTTTCAGTTGAAAACTGTAACAATTTTTCGGTTGTTTCAATATTATCTTTCATGGTTAAAATGTTTTACATGACAATGTTACGAAAAGTTTTTTACAAAACAAGCGAACGTACGCTAAAAATGAAAAATATTTTTTTTGGCACAAATATTTTTTAGCGTATCTTTGAAATATGAACATAGAAAAGGATTATATCAAGTTAATTTTTGGATTAAAACTGAAGCAGGCTCGCACTAATAAGAATTTGTCTTTATTTGGTTTAGCTAAAATCACGGATCTTTCGAAATCGTATTTGAACGAAATTGAAAAAGGGAAAAAGTATCCTAAAACGGATAAAATTATTCTGCTGTCTGAAAAATTAGATGTTTCCTATGACAATATGGTTTCTTTGAAGCTCGATAATAATCTGGCGCCTATTGGAGAAATTCTTAAATCGGGGATTTTAAAAGAAATTCCTCTGGAGATTTTTGGGATCCAGGAAAATGACCTTATCGATATTATTGCCAATGCCCCTGCAAAAGTCAATGCGTTTATAAGTACGATTATTGAGATTGCGCAACATTATAATTTGACAAGAGAAAGTTTTTTCTTGGCGGCTTTGCGTTCGTATCAAGAAGCGCATAATAACTATTTTGAAGATTTAGAACTTAAAGTGCTACAGTTCTCCAAAGCGTTTCATGTGAATATTGACACCAACATTTCAATTGAAGAGCTAACGGCAATATTAATTGAAGAATATGGTTATACGATCAAAGAACTCGTTTTTTCTGAACAAGAACAATTGGGGGATTTGAGATCGATATTTGTGCCAAAAAGCAAAACGTTACTCCTTTCGTTAGATATTGACGAGCCTCAAAAAGCGTTTATTCTGGCCAAAGAAATCGCCTATAATTACCTTGAAATCACCGAAAGGTTGTACACTTTTAGTTGGATTAAATTTGATAATTTTGATCAGGTTCTAAATAATTTTTATGCGTCTTATTTTGCGGGAGCCTTGCTTATTCCAAGACAACAACTGATTGACGAACTGAATTTGTTTTTGTCAAAAACAGACCCAAAACCTCAGGAAATGATTGCTTTGATGAGCGGATTTAATGTTTCTCCGGAATCGTTCTACCAAAGGCTGACTAACATTTTGCCAAAAGATTTTCAGTTGAAAAATCTCTTTTTTCTTCGATTGTCTCATCAAATAGGAGCGGACACCTATCAGATAAAAAAAGAATTGCACATTACCAATCAGCAAGAGCCACACGCGAATGAGATGAATGAGCATTACTGCCGGAGATGGGTTTCTATACGCACGATTGAGGAGTCTTTGAAGCAAAAGAAAAGCCACTTTTTTGATGCGCAAATTTCCAGCTATGATAACAGTAAAAACGAGTATCTTGTTTTTTCATCGGCAACACCGGATCCGTTTAGAGTAGGTTGTATCCGCAGTATTTCGGTTGGGATTTTAATCACTCCGGCGGTTAAGAAAAAGTTCAAGTTTATCGAAAATAATTCGGTTAAAAAGCAGATTGTCGGGGTTACCTGCGAAACCTGTGCGGTTAAAAATTGTTTGGAAAGAGCTTCGCCTCCAATACAATTAGAGCAAAAAATGCGCAACGAAAACACGGATTTGATCGTACAGCAATACATGACAAAATTTAGTTGATTTTATTTGATGTTGTAATTAATTTTCATGACCGTTTTTCGGGTGTTATTTTTTGAATAGACAGTGAGAAATAGGCTAAAGGAGTTCTGTTTAATTGACGATAGCAGGGAGCGTTCTGAATTTATCTGTTGTAGGCTTTGAGGATTAAGTCCGGTTTTTGGCGTAAATAAAAGCAGATTTGTTTTTCTTTTCTAAATTCTTTGTGGTTCAAATAAAAGTCAAAAAATAGTTTAAATCATGATTTAAATCATAGTTTATTACGGTAATTATTTTTGAATAAACCCTTGATTTAACTAGGGGTAAACCCTTTTAAGGACGGCACTTTAAATTCATTATAAATAAGGGCGAAAAGGTTGTAGTTCGTTACTAATTGCCTTATTTTTGTAGAATTTTTTAAAACAAATTATATAAATCTTATGGCAAAATCTGCATTATTGAAATCGTCAATAGCAAAAAAAGTAGCTATGGCACTTTCAGGACTTTTTTTGATGTTGTTTCTAGCACAGCATTTTTTTATCAATATGACATCGGTGTTTAGTGAAAACACTTTCAACTCGATTTCTCATTTTATGGGAAATAATCCATTAGTTCAGTTCGTAATTCAACCCGTTTTAATTGCTGGGGTAGTTTTTCACTTCATCATGGGTATTGTTTTGGATTTTAAAAACCGTGCAGCAAGACCAATTGCTTATGCAAAAAACAATGGAGCTGCAAATTCTTCTTGGGCTTCAAGAAACATGATTGTTACTGGGGCAGTTATTTTTGCATTCCTTGGATTGCATTTTTACGATTTTTGGTTTCCGGAAATGATTTATAAATATGTTGATGTAAGTGCTCTGGACGAAACCAGATATTTTCATGAAATGACAGCTAAATTTGAAAGCCCGGTTCGTACCGGTTTATACTGTTTGTCATTTGTATTATTG
This sequence comes from Flavobacterium glycogeni, assembly GCF_048286775.1. NCBI lineage: Bacteria > Pseudomonadati > Bacteroidota > Flavobacteriia > Flavobacteriales > Flavobacteriaceae > Flavobacterium > Flavobacterium glycogeni. The sequence goes on along the minus strand of NZ_JBLVPV010000003.1, from coordinate 265,397 downwards.
GCATTGCACTTGTGGCACGGATTCAGTTCTTCTTTTCAATCTGTTGGAGCAAGAAGAGTTTCTTTGGGAACTCAAAAACTCGGTTACGCTTTTGCAATTATAGTTCCTTTTGGATTTATTTTCATTGCATTATTTCATCATTTCAATCATTAATATTCAATTATAATGGCATTAGACTCAAAAATACCAGAAGGTTCGATTTCGGACAAATGGACAAATTATAAAGATCATATTAATTTAGTAAACCCTGCTAACAAACGTAATTTAGATGTAATTATAGTTGGTACAGGTCTTGCTGGAGGTTCTGCTGCTGCAACATTAGCAGAATTAGGGTATAACGTAAAGGCATTTTGTTTCCAAGATTCACCACGTCGCGCGCACTCAATTGCCGCACAAGGAGGAATTAACGCTGCAAAAAATTATCAAGGAGATGGAGATTCCACTTTCCGTTTGTTTTATGATACTGTAAAAGGGGGCGATTATCGTGCTCGTGAAGCAAACGTACACCGTTTAGCAGAAGTTTCAGGAAATATTATTGACCAATGTGTGGCACAAGGTGTTCCATTGGCTCGTGAATATGGAGGATTATTGGATAATCGTTCTTTTGGAGGAACATTAGTTTCCAGAACTTTTTATGCAAAAGGACAAACAGGCCAACAATTATTATTAGGAGCATATTCGGCCATGAACCGTCAAATAGGTCGTGGAAAAATAAAAATGCACAACCGTCACGAAATGCTGGATTTGGTAATCGTAAACGGAAAGGCAAGAGGGATTATCGCCCGTAACCTGGTTACAGGAGAAATCGAAAGACATTCAGCACATGCAGTAGTTATTGCTTCCGGAGGTTACGGAAATGTATTTTTCCTTTCCACAAATGCAATGGGAAGTAACGCTACCGCAGCTTGGAAAATCCACAAAAAAGGAGCGTTTTTCGCAAATCCTTGTTACACTCAAATTCACCCAACCTGTATTCCAGTTTCAGGAGATCACCAATCGAAATTGACATTGATGTCAGAATCATTGCGTAATGACGGACGTATTTGGGTTCCTGCAAAATTAGAGGATGCCAAAGCGATTCGTGAAGGTAAAAAGAAACCAACGGATTTGTCTGAAGCAGAAAGAGATTATTATTTGGAAAGAAGATACCCGGCTTTTGGAAATCTTGTTCCTCGTGATGTTGCTTCACGTGCTGCTAAAGAGCGTTGTGATGCTGGTTTTGGTATCAATAAAACGGGTGAAGCCGTATACCTTGATTTTGCTGCAGCAATACAACGTTACGGAAAAGAACAAGTATATATTAAAGGTTTAGATGTAAATGATACTCAGTTAATCATCAAATTAGGGACAGAAGTTGTTGCTAATAAATATGGTAACTTATTCCAGATGTATGAAAAAATCGTAGATGAGAATCCATATTCGACTCCAATGATGATTTACCCTGCGGTGCATTATACGATGGGCGGAACTTGGGTTGATTATAACTTACAAACTACAATTCCAGGTTGTTTCTCTATTGGAGAATCTAACTTTTCGGATCACGGAGCGAACAGGCTTGGAGCTTCTGCATTGATGCAAGGTTTAGCAGACGGATATTTTGTATTGCCATATACTATCGGAGATTATTTATCACCAGATATTAAAATGGGTACCATACCTACGGATTTGCCTGAATTTATTGCTGCCGAAAAAGCGGTTAAAGATCAAATCGAAAAATTCATCAACAATAACGGATCACATTCTGTTGACTATTTTCATAAGAAATTAGGAAAAATCATGTGGGATAAAGTTGGTATGGCTCGTAATGCTAAAGGATTAAATGAAGCAATTGTTGAGATTGCCGCTTTACGCGAAGAGTTCTACAAAGATGTAAAAGTTCCTGGTGATGCTAATGGTTTCAACCAAGAATTGGAAAAAGCGACTCGTGTTGCCGATTTCCTTGAATTGGGAGAATTGTTTGCCAAAGATGCTTTACATCGTAATGAATCTTGTGGAGGACATTTCCGTGAAGAATACCAAACAGAAGAAGGTGAAGCAGAACGTGATGATGAGAATTTCGCTTACGTAGCTGCTTGGGAATACACAGGAAAGCCAAGTGAAGCTGTTTTACATAAAGAAGCATTGGTTTTTGATAACGTGAAACTAGTTCAAAGAAGTTATAAATAAAAAGTTAAAAGTTAAGTGTTATGAGTTCAATCCAATCTTTTGAAGATTTAGAATGCTGGAAAGCGGCTAGAGAATTAAGATTGTTTGTGGCTCAAAGTATTATTCCGAAATTTCCAATTGAAGAAAAATATGCTTTAACTAGTCAATTAAGACGTTCCTCTCGATCAATAGGGGATAATATTGCTGAAGGATACGGAAGATTTCATTTTCAGGAAAATATTCAGTTTTGTAGAATCGGAAGAGGTTCATTATGTGAATCACTAAATCAGGTTATAACTGCAAATGACGAAAATTATATTGATAGTGAACTTGTGAAAGAATTCAGAGAAAGGTTTGAAAGAACGAAATCAATATTAAACGGATATATTAATTATTTGACTAAAGCCAAGAACACTTAACCCATAACGGATAACCCATAACATTAAAAAGTATGAAACTTACATTAAAAATATGGCGTCAGAAAAATGCCGCTACAGAAGGAAAAATAGTTGAATATCCCATAGATCATATTGAACCAGATATGTCATTCCTTGAAATGCTTGACATTTTGAATGACGAATTAATCATGAAAGGGGATGAGCCAGTTGCATTTGATCACGATTGTCGCGAAGGAATTTGTGGAATGTGTTCCTTGTATATCAATGGAGAAGCTCACGGGCCAGACAAAGGCATTACGACATGTCAATTACACATGAGAATGTTCAAGGATGGCGACACGATTTTTATTGAGCCATTTAGAGCAAAAGCGTTTCCCGTAATTAAAGATTTAGTTGTTGACAGAAGTTCTTTTGACAGAATTCAACATGCTGGAGGATTTATATCTGTAAATACATCAGGAAATACTATTGATGCAAATACAATTCCAATTAACAAGAAAGATGCTGATGATGCATTTGATGCTGCTGCTTGTATTGGTTGTGGTGCTTGCGTTGCGAGTTGTAAAAACTCATCGGCAATGTTATTTGTCGCTGCAAAAGTATCTCAATATGCTTTATTGCCGCAAGGAAGAATTGAAGCTACTGATAGAGTTTTAAATATGGTTAGCCAAATGGATGATGAAGGTTTTGGTAACTGTACCAATACTGGAGCTTGTGAAGTAGAATGTCCAAAAGGAATTTCTCTTGAAAACATTGCTAGAATGAATAGAGAATATTTATCTGCAAGTTTGAAAGGATAAAAACCTAATAAGTTAAATTAATAAACGCATTCAATGTCAGAGTTGAATGCGTTTTTTTATAAATAAAACTTTAGATTTCAGCATTTGTTTAGTCTTTCCATCCCCAAGGTGCGGAAGGTGTCGGGACTACTTTTGTAATGTCAAATTTCACGGTAAACAACCGGTCTGAACCGATGCGTCTTAAATTGTACGTAAAAGAAGTTTCGTCTAAAGTAATCCACCAGACATTTGCGGAAGCATTTGGAATCAAGTTACATGTTTCTTGATCTGCCGGAAAAAACTGAAGCGTCGATGAACCAGAATTAGACGTTGTTCCGCCATATTGTGTAACCTTGTCTTCAGAGCCATCTTCGTGACGGTGGTCGTGTTTCAATTGGATGCGGTCATTTTTGGATGTTAATACCCAAGTTCTCGATTTGTCATCTCCTACAAAAAAAGGAATTCGAATCGTTTTTTCATCGCAATTGCGAACGTGCATCACTAATTTTTATCTCGAAAAGTATCATTGGCAGCACCTTCTTTTACTTCTCCTTCAAATGATTTACCACATTGTTTTTGTAAATTTTCCCAAAATTGTTTAGCCCCTGATTTTTCTTGTCCAAAAATCAAAACGGAGAATAGCATCATACTTACGACTAGCATCTTTTTCATAAAGTTGTTTTTTTGCTAATATAATGAACTTATGGTGTTGTGATATTTCTTATTTTTATGAAAAATAAAACAATGCAAGTCATCCTGATCCAAGCTCCTTTAATTTGGGAGAATCCAAAGTTAAATCGTGATTATTTCGAGGCCAGAATAAATGAAATTGCTTCGGCGGTTGATTTAATTGTATTGCCGGAAATGTTTACGAGCGGTTTTACAATGAGTCCTGAGAATGTCGCTGAAACAATGCAAGGCGAAACGGTAACTTGGCTTAAAGTGTTGGCGAAAGCCAGAAACTGTGCCATTACGGGAAGTTTAGTTATAGAGGAAAATGGTAATTTCTATAATAGATTAGTATTTGTATTTCCTTCCGGAGCAATTCAGTTTTATGATAAAAGGCATTTGTTTACTCTTGCCGGAGAAGACAAAGTCTATACAAGTGGAGGTCAAAAAATAGTTGTGGATTATTTAGGATGGAAAATTTGTCCGTTGATTTGTTATGATTTACGATTTCCTGCTTTTTCCAGAAATTCAGAGGATTATGACTTGTTGATTTATGTGGCTAGTTGGCCAAAAATCAGAACCAATGCTTGGGATACTTTATTGAAAGCAAGGGCAATTGAAAACATGAGTTATGCGATTGGTGTCAATAGAACAGGAATCGATGCGAATGGTTACGAATACATTGGTCATTCGCAAGCGGTCGATTTTCTTGGAAATTATGTCTTGGAACCGGAAGAATCTGAAGGCATTTTTACAGTAGTATTAGACAAAGAAAAAATGTTAGAAACCAGACAAAAATTAGGTTTTTTGAACGACAGAGATTCTTTTGAAATAAAAAATATATAATATCATTTCATCTTTCTTTTTACTGAAATAAAAATCACAACAACTTAATCCAGTAAATTTTATACTAAGAGGGTGTAAATTCTAATTCTTCTTGTCTGTTTTCTTTTTAGGTTCCGGGCTATAGGGTAAGCTCAAGTCAAATATCTCTTCCCAGTCAAAATTAGCATGAAGAGATATTTCTTTAGAAGAATAGATTACTTCCTCAGCCTGACGCTTTTCTAAATAATTACCGGAATCCCATTCCTTGTTTTTATTGGTGTCATAAATTACCCGAAGCGAAAATACAGAAGGTTCCAGTAAGTTGAAATCGACTGTAGTGCCGTTTTCCGAATATTCAGAGGCTAAAATATCGCCTTTGGAGTTAGTGAGTTCCACGATGATGGGAAATTGTTTTACGTTTTGTAATAACACCCTTAGATTTGCCATTTCAGAATAGCTTCTGGTATTTAATTTATAGGTCAGCGTATCATTCGATTTTTCGAAGAAGTCAGTCAATGACCCTGGTAAAATTGTAAAAGTGTATTTTTCGGAAGGTTCTTTTTTAAAGTCAAAAAATAATTTTTGATTAAATTCGTCGTATTCAGTGGTAAAAGCTACAGAAACAGAGTCTTTGTTGATTAATTTTATTTTGGAATTATCAAAATGTGTCAAAGGAGTCGAAGATTCTAAAGTAAATTTATCTCTAAAATTTAAAGAGCCACTTTGTACAGGTGTAATGGATAAGGTATCTTTTTTCTGGTCTTTTATTTTAAACCTGAAGTTCGCTTCGTATTTGTCTTTGGCTACAGCCAAATTTAACGAATCTGTCTTGATGGGTTTGTACCAGATTTGAAGAGAATCTTTTTTCGGGAATTTAGTAATGATATTGGATAGAACCTCATTATTATTTTTCAAGATTATTTTAGGGCTGTCCTTAGCAGCATTTACTTTCCCTTCATATCCTAGGATTAATCTGTTTCCGGATGCTTGGCTTGGTTTGAAAGTCTTGAAAGGGAGTTTTTCCTTGAATAATTCTAATTCATAAACGGTGTCGTTTGGAATAGTGATAAAGTCTTTGCTAAATCCAATTTTATCCGTTTTTGGATTGTATTTGTTGTTGCTGTTGTAGTCTTTCATCGCTACAAGAAGATATTTTCCGGCTTTTAAATTCTCTAAACGAAACGTTTTCAGACTGTCCAGTGTATTTGTTACATATCTAGGGGTTTCATTGAATACGACTGAATCTTTAAAGGCGTCATTGACTTCATAAAGCATGACTGAAACGAATGATTCTACTTCTTTGTCATAAGCGTTTTTTACAGTTCCGCCAAGGCTTAAAGAGTCAATATAGTCACCAGTAGAAAATACATATTTGAATTGATTAAAAGGATTTCCTTCGTTATTGTCAGCGATGCTTTGTCCAAAATTAAAGCTGTAGGTGGTGTTAGGTTGCAGTGTGTCTTTGATTTTTATTGAAATCGTTTTACTTGGAGTAGTAGGTAGAACTGATGGTTCGTATTTCATTGGTGGTGAAATAATCAATTGCTTGTTCAGGTTTTTTAGCTTGATGTTTTCGTCAAATACTAACTTAATCTCGTTTCCTTTAAAGTTTGTGCTAAAATTTTCAGGGAAGCTTACTTTTAAAACAGGTGCAATGGTGTCTTTTAAACCGCCAGTGATAGAGCCTCTTTTGGCGCATCCAACTATAATTAAAAGCAATAGAAAGAAGGTGTATTTTAAATTGTTTTTCAACATATCAAATCATAATTAGAATCTACAAAATAACAATTATAATTCATGCAATCGAAATTTTTTATAGAATTATTATGAGCGATATAATTCAGCTTACTTTTAGAATGCTTCTCTTTTTTTGTTTTTAATGTTTAATTTTACATCAAATAAGTTGCGCTACGGGATGTATTTATGGTTAGCTTATTGTTTGAATTTAAAACTAACGTTGAATTGATATTATAGATAATGAGAAAAATAGAACATATAGGAATTGCGGTCAAAGATTTAGAAGCGTCAAATTTAATTTTCGAGAAACTCTTTGGCGCTCCTGCTTACAAATTTGAAGATGTAGAAACGGAAGGAGTAACTACTTCTTTTTTTATGAATGGACCCAATAAAATTGAGCTTTTGGCGGCAACCAACCCGGAAAGTCCTATTGCCAAGTTTATAGAAAAAAAGGGAGAAGGGATTCATCACATCGCTTTTGATGTTGAAGATATTGTATCGGAAATAGTGCGTTTGAAAAACGAAGGGTTTGTAGTCTTGAATGAAATTCCGAAAAAAGGAGCTGATAACAAGCTAGTTGCATTTCTGCATCCAAAAAGCACGAATGGTGTTCTGATTGAATTGTGTCAGGAAATAAAATAATTTAATTTTAGGAGGGAACGGTAGCGTTCTAATATTCAGTTGGTTTCTATTTGAAAGGAGTCAATAATTGAACTATTTGAAAATCTAAGTCAAAAATATTTGGAGCAAATGAAAAATAGTGGTAATATTGCAAACTCTTAACCGGTCCTATAGCTCAGCTGGTTAGAGCACCTGACTCATAATCAGGTGGTCCCTGGTTCGAGCCCAGGTGGGACCACGAAAAACCCCTCAAAATTATCTATTTTGAGGGGTTTTGTTTGTTGTATTTAAAAACCAATCCAATCTAAAAAACGTATCTTTGTTGTGTTAAGGGTGAGTATGCTTTATTTATGGTTTAATAGATTTTTTTATTTCATTAAATTTACTATTTTAGAGGCCCATGAAAATTGAATCAAACAAATTTTATGTTTTAATCATTTTCCTTTTTGGGATTATGAATGTTTTTGCTGGGCCTCCAGTTCCAAATCCTTTTGGAAGGAGGAAGCCGCCGCCGCCGCCTGGACTGCCTATTGATGAAAATATTTTTGTATTGTTGATAATTGCATTGCTATTTGGAATTTATATCATTTACCGTCATTATATAAAAACAAAAACCACAATTTAAATTGTGGTTTTTGTTTTTATAGGGTTAAAAGGGGGTTATTTGTTAGCGTATAATCTGGAAACGTATTTGCCAATTACATCAAATTCAAGATTTATTTTTGTGCCAACTTCAATGGTTTTGAAATTAGTGTGCTCATGTGTATAAGGGATTATGGCTACGCTAAATTCATTTTTTTTAGAATTCACCACAGTCAAACTTACGCCATTTACGGTAATTGAACCTTTTTCGATGGTTAAATTGTTTAGTTTTTCATCATATTCAAAGGTGTAAAACCAGCTTCCGTCGGTTTGTTCGGCAGCGATGCAGGTTCCGGTTTGGTCTATGTGTCCTTGTACGATGTGTCCGTCAAGTCTGTCTCCAAGTTTCATTGCTCTTTCTAAGTTAACGCTGTCTCCAACTTTCCAACCGGCTAAATTTGTTTTTTTTATCGTTTCGTCTATCGCGGTTACAGTGTAAAAAGTATCATTGATTGCAACAACAGTAAGGCAAATTCCGTTATGAGCGACACTTTGGTCAATTTGTAGTTCGCCGGTAATCGATGAACTCATCGTTATGTGGACATTGCTGTTCTCTTTTTTTATTTCTTGGATGGTGCCAAGGGTTTCTATGATTCCTGTAAACATTTCTTGTTTTATTTTACTAAATTTGCACTTCAAAATTAGCAATAAATAACGTTAGGTCATGATGAAAAAAGCAGAAAATATAATCGTCGGAATTTCTATAGGAGATTTAAACGGTATTGGAAGCGAAGTTGTTTTAAAAACATTCGAGGATTCTCGTATGTTGGAGTTGTGTACTCCTGTTATCTTTGCTAATGTTAAGTTGTTGTCTTTTGTAAAGAAAAGTTTTCAATCTGCTTCTTTGTTGCACGGAATTGATAAACTGGATCAAATTATACCGGGAAAGATTAATGTTTTAAATGTTTGGAGAGAAGGGGTTGATTTGAATCTTGGAGTAAATGATCCTAAGGCAGGTGAATATGCTATAAAATCATTTGTTGCGGCTACCAAAGCTTTGAAAGATGGTCTTGTGGATGTATTGGTTACAGCGCCTATAAATAAGTATAATGTTCAATCAGAGGATTTTAAATTTCCGGGACATACGGATTATTTAGATCAGGAACTTGAGGGAAATGCACTTATGCTGATGGTTCAGGATAATTTAAGAGTAGGGCTCTTGACGGATCATATTCCGTTAAGTGAAGTGGCTTCTCATCTTACGGAGGAATTGATTAAAAGAAAAATTGAAACGGTTAAGCAATCATTGATACAGGATTTTAGTATTAATAAGCCTAAAATAGCTGTTTTGGGGTTAAATCCTCATTGTGGAGATGGTGGAGTTATCGGTACCGAAGATGATTTAATCATAAAGCCAACATTGAAAAAAATATTTGATAAAGGAACCTTGGTCTTTGGTCCTTTTGCAGCTGATGGTTTTTTTGGAAGTAGTCAATATGAGAAGTATGATGCTATTATTGCGGCGTATCACGATCAGGGGTTGATTCCTTTTAAAACATTGTCTTTTGGTAATGGAGTGAATTATACTGCAGGTTTGAATAAAATAAGAACGTCGCCGGATCATGGTACGGCTTATGATATAGCAGGAAAAGGAGTGGCTGATTTTAATTCCTTCAAAGAGGCTGTCTATCTTGCAATTGATATTTATCATTCAAGAAATCAATATGCTGAAATCAGTGTAAAACCTTTGAAAACAAAAGAAAAACAGTTGTAAACAAAAAAAAGTGAATAACATTATTAGATTTGCAATAATTTTATATCTTTGCACTCCCGAAGTTTAGGGTCAAATTGTTGTTGAAATGAAGAAGACAAAAGAATTTTTAATACCTTTTATAGGATTAAAGCTAGGAAAACATCATTTTGAGTATCAAATAAATAATTCGTTCTTTGAAATCTTTGATTATAATGAATATCAAGATTCAAATATCAAAGTAAATGTAGTTTTAGAGAAAAAAAGTACGCTGTTAGAGTTGAGTTTTAAGCATAAAGGGACGGTAAATGTACCTTGTGATTTGACAAGCGAAGATTTTGACTTGCCAGTTAAAGGCAAAATGAACTTAATTGTTCGTTTTGGCGAGGAATATAATAATGACAATGAAGAATTGTTGATTTTACCCCATGGGGAGTTTGAAATTGATATTGCACAATATATCTATGAAATGATAGTGTTGTCAGTGCCTCTAAGACGAGTTCATCCAGGAGTTAAAGATGGAAGTTTAAAAACCGAAGCTTTGACTAAACTTAATGAACTGATAGTAAAAGAAGAAAAAAAAGAGAATAAACAAGAAGAAAATATTGACCCGCGTTGGGACAAATTAAAGCAACTATTAACGGATAAATAATATAGTAAAATGGCGCATCCTAAGAGAAAAATCTCCAAAACAAGAAGAGATAAAAGAAGAACACATTACAAAGCTACTGTAGCACAGATTGCTACTTGTCCTATCACAGGAGAAGCGCATTTATACCATAGAGCTTACTGGCATGAAGGTAAAATGTATTACAGAGGGCAAGTTGTTATAGATAAATCTGTAGCTGTTGCTTAATACGTTTTGGTAAATGATATTCGAACTCTCACATCGTGAGAGTTTTTTTGTTGTTTATAATTTTCATTAAATAAGAAGTTCCAAATCAATGAAAATGGAATTTTTTTTGTAATTTTCAAGTCTTTTAAAAATTTTTCAAATGGCAACATTTGACAAAAAATAATCGCATACAATGAATACAATTACAGCCGCAATAACCGCTGTTGGAGCCTATGTTCCAGACTTTGTTTTAACTAACAAAGCTCTTGAGGCCATGGTCGACACCAATGACGAGTGGATAACCTCTCGTACAGGAATAAAAGAAAGAAGAATCCTCAAAGAAGAGGGTAAAGGAACTTCTTTTCTAGCCATAAAAGCTGCACAAGATTTATTAGCTAAAGCCAATATTGATCCTCTAGAAATAGACTTGTTGATAATGGCAACTGCAACGCCAGATATGCCAGTTGCTTCAACAGGTGTATATGTAGCAACCGAAATAGGAGCCTTAAATGCTTTTGCATATGATTTGCAAGCAGCATGTTCCAGTTTCTTATTTGGGATGTCAACGGCAGCAGCTTACATAGAGTCCGGAAGATACAAGAAAGTACTCTTAATTGGTGCTGATAAAATGTCTTCTATCGTAGATTATAAAGACAGATCAACCTGTATCATTTTTGGAGATGGAGCTGGAGCAGTATTGTTTGAACCTAATTATGAAGGATTAGGATTGCAAGACGAATATTTGCGCAGTGACGGAATCGGAAGAGATTTTTTAAAAATTGATGCTGGTGGTTCTCTACTTCCTACCTCTTACGAAACGGTAAGAGATAACAAACACAATATTATTCAAGACGGGAAAACGGTATTTAAATATGCTGTAACCAACATGGCTGATTCAAGTGAATTAATTCTGAAAAGAAATAATTTGACAAATGAAGATGTAGATTGGTTAGTTCCTCATCAAGCCAACAAACGTATTATCGATGCAACGGCAAATAGAATGAATTTAGAAGATTCTAAAGTGCTGATGAATATTGAAAAATACGGAAACACAACTTCTGCGACTTTACCATTAGTTCTTAATGATTTTGAACATTTATTCAAAAAAGGAGACACGATAATTTTGGCCGCTTTTGGAGGTGGATTCACTTGGGGATCTATATATCTAAAATGGGCATACGATAAAAAATAAATTTAAACTAAAAACAAATAATTATGGATTTAAAAGAAATTCAAAATCTAATCAAGTTTGTAGCAAATTCAGGAGTTGCAGAAGTTAAGTTAGAGATGGATGATGTGAAAATTACCATCAGAACAACTTTAGAAGGAAATGTAACAGAAACCACGTATGTTCAACAAATGCCTGCTCAAGCTGCACTTCAACAAGCAGTAGCTCCGCAACAAATTGCTCCGGTTGCAGCGGCTCCAGAAGTTCCAGTAGTAGAAAATGCGCACTATATCACCATAAAATCTCCAATCATTGGAACTTTTTATAGAAAACCATCTCCAGACAAACCAATGTTTGTTGAAGTAGGTAAAACAATTTCTAAAGGAGACGTACTTTGTGTGATTGAAGCCATGAAATTATTTAATGAAATTGAATCTGAAGTTTCTGGTAAAATTGTAAAAATATTGGTTGACGATATGTCGCCAGTAGAATTTGACCAACCGTTATTCTTAGTAGATCCATCATAATATTTTTGAAATTCCAATAGTTTAAATACAAATTCCAATTTGGATTTGACTATTGGAATTTTGAATTTAAAACATAAAATAAGATGTTTAAAAAAATATTGATTGCCAATAGAGGGGAAATTGCGTTACGCGTAATTAGAACATGCAAGGAAATGGGTATAAAAACGGTAGCTGTTTATTCTACTGCTGATGCCGAAAGTCTGCATGTAAAGTTTGCTGACGAAGCGGTTTGTATTGGGCCACCTCCAAGCAACTTGTCCTATTTAAAAATGTCAAATATTATTGCCGCTGCCGAAATTACAAATGCAGATGCAATACATCCGGGATACGGATTCCTTTCTGAAAATTCTAAATTTTCTAAAATTTGTCAAGAACATGGTATCAAATTCATTGGAGCTTCTCCAGAGATGATTGATAGAATGGGGGATAAAGCTTCCGCAAAAGCGACTATGATTGAAGCGGGTGTTCCTTGTGTTCCAGGTTCAGTGGGAATTTTAGAATCGTATGAGCAAGCCTTGCAGTTATCAAGAGATTTTGGTTATCCAGTAATGCTTAAAGCAACTGCTGGTGGTGGTGGAAAAGGAATGAGAGCCGTTTGGAAAGAAGATGAATTACTGAAAGCTTGGGAAGATGCGCGTCAGGAATCTGCAGCAGCTTTTGGAAATGATGGAATGTATCTGGAGAAATTAATCGAAGAGCCACGCCATATTGAGATTCAAGTAGTAGGAGATTCTTACGGAAAAGCCTGTCACCTTTCAGAAAGAGATTGTTCAGTTCAAAGACGTCATCAAAAATTAACTGAAGAGACTCCGTCTCCATTTATGACAGATGAGTTACGTGCAAAAATGGGTGAAGCAGCTGTAAAAGCAGCCGAATACATTAAATATGAAGGTGCTGGAACGGTAGAATTTCTGGTTGATAAGCACCGTAATTTCTACTTTATGGAAATGAATACCCGTATTCAAGTAGAACACCCAATTACGGAGCAGGTTATTGATTATGACTTAATACGTGAGCAAATTATGGTTGCCGCTGGAATACCTATTTCGGGTAAAAATTACTTACCACAATTACATGCGATCGAATGCAGAATTAATGCAGAAGATCCTTATAATGATTTCCGTCCGTCTCCAGGAAAAATAACAACATTACATATGCCGGGTGGACATGGAGTTCGTTTAGATACTCACGTATATTCAGGGTATACTATTCCTCCAAATTACGATTCAATGATTGCAAAACTTATTACTACAGCCCAATCTCGTGAGGAAGCGATTAGTAAAATGAGAAGAGCCTTGGATGAATTTGTAATCGAAGGAATAAAAACTACCATTCCGTTTCATAGACAATTAATGGACGATCCTCGTTATATTGCCGGAGAGTACACTACCGCATTTATGGATACCTTCAAAATGAACGATCCGGAATAAAAAATACTTTATTTAAGTAAAAAACCTTGCAGCGATGCAAGGTTTTTTTGTTTATTATTTAATTTACAAGGTTTCTTTCAACCATTTGAAAAATTCACCTTGCCAAATTTGAGCATTCTGCGGTTTTAATACCCAATGGTTTTCTTCCGGGAAATACAAGAATCTACTTTTTATCCCGCGTAATTGCGCCGCTTGGAAAGCTTCTTGACCTTGTCCTTGCGGTACACGAAAATCTTTTCCGCCTTGAATAATTAAAATTGGTTTGTTCCATTTTTCTACCATGGTCATAGGATTGAAAATGGTATAGGATTTTTGCGCAACGGCATTGTCTTTTTCCCAATAAGCACCACCAAAATCCCAGTTGGTAAAGAAAACTTCTTCGGTAGTCCCAAACATACTTTGGGTATTAAAAATACCGTCATGGGCAATAAACGTTTTGAATCGGTTGTTGTGAATTCCGGCTAAATAGAAAACAGAATACCCGCCATAACTGGCGCCAACACACCCTAAACGAGTCGCATCAACATATTTTTCCTTCGCCACATCATCAATCGCCGATAGGTAATCATCAATTACTTGTCCGCCCCAGTCTTTGCTGATTTGTTCATTCCATGCTACACCATGACCTTGCATGCCGCGACGGTTTGGTGCAACAACAATATAACCATTAGCCGCCATCAATTGTAAATTCCATCGGTAAGAATAAAATTGTGTCAATGGAGATTGTGGCCCACCTTGACAATACAAAAGGGTTGGATATTTTTTTGAGGCATCAAAATTAGGCGGAAGAACCACCCAAACTAACATTTTTTTGCCATCCGTAGTCGTTACATATCTTCTTTCGGTTTTGCTTAACGCCAAAGATTTATAGGTTGCTGTATTGACATTCGATACTTGTTTCCAAGTGTTTTTCTTTAAATTATAAGAAAAAATTTCCGCCGCATGATTCATATCAGTTCTCGTTACGATGATGTTATCACCGTAAAAACCAACTAAATCATTGACGTCAAATTCTCCAGTAGTGATTTGGTGCACGTTGATTGCTCCCGAAGCTTCGGGATTGGTCAGCCCCGGAAAATTAACTTCAAATAACTGTTTAGTTCCGTCTATTGGTGCCACAAAATAGATTTTTTTTCCGTCAGTACTCCAGATAAAATGATCCACGGTTCCATCCCAATTCGCCGTCAGGTTCATTTTCATTCCTTTGAAACTAACAATCAGGTCGTTTTTATCGGCTTCATAACCGTCTCGTTTCATTTGTAACCAAGTCAAATTTCCTGTTGGAGAAAATTGTGGAGCAGTGTCATATCCTAGATTTTCTTCGGTTCTATTGATGGTTTTTCCAGTTTCCAGATTGTATTCGAAGATATTGGTGTTGGTAGAAACAGCATATTCGGTTCCTGCTTTTTTCTTGCTTACGTAAAGAATGCTTTTGCTGTCTGGCGACCAAATGTAATCTTCATCACCACCAAAAGGTTTTTGCGGGCTATCGAAATTTTCTCCCTTCAGAATGTCAATTCCAACTGCACCTTCTTTGTTTTCTTTGTAAAAAACATGGTTGTATTTGCCTTCGTTCCAAGTGTCCCAATGGCGATAATTCAATCCATCGTAGATTTGAACGTCCGATTTTTCCAGTTCCGGATAAAAATCTTTACCGTGCACTTTTTCAATTTTTACTTCTTCATTGTAAACAATATATTTCCCGTCGTGAGAAACGTTTTTATCTTTTAACAGGTCTTTGGTATCTTTTACTTCGGTTGGATTCCCACCATTTACGGGCAAAGTGTAGAATTTTGTGTCCGATTTATTTTCTTGAACAGAAGGAGTGGTTACTTTATAGACTATATTTTTTCCATCTTTGGAAATGCCTAAAGGAGTTACTCTTCCTAATTTCCAAAGCAGTTCTGGAGTCATTACATTTTGTGCCATAGCATTTAAACTCATCATTAATAAGGGTATAAGCAGTACTTTTTTCATTTTAATTATTGATTTTTTTCGGATTATAAAAATAGCCAATTTACTTCGATGTTTGTAGCTTTCACGATTGCTTTTTAGCCCCGATAGCAGTGGAAATCCTTTTATTTTTTTCTTTAAAAAAATAAAAGATTACTTCACACTACTTTTATTTTAATTGGAGTTCAGTGAATTTATTTAGAACGGATAGCGGGATTAGCTTCTGAAATAAATTCAGAATAAATCCAAAAAATTATTATTTTTATGAAAAAATTTGGACATGGATTTGAGCTATTGGGAATTAAAAAACTGGTTTACAGATGTCGATTATACCATCGTAGGAAGCGGTATTGTGGGCTTGCATGCTGCATTACGCTTGCGCGAAAGATTCCCTGAAAGCAAAATTCTAGTATTGGAAAAAGGAATGTTACCGCAAGGCGCGAGTACTAAAAATGCCGGTTTTGCCTGTTTTGGAAGCCTTTCAGAAATCATAGATGATTTAAAATCCCACTCGGAAGAAGAAGTGATACATCTTGTTCAAAAACGATGGAAAGGCTTGCAGTTGCTGCGAAAAAGACTCGGTGACGACACGATAGACTTTAAACCTTACGGCGGATATGAGTTGTTTTTAAAGGACGATGAAAGTTGTTACAGTGAGTGTGTTGGAAAATTGCCCTTCATCAATGAAATTTTAAGACCACTATTTAAAGCAGATGTTTTTGCCAAGGAAGTAGACCGTTTTGGATTCAGCGGCATACAGGAATATTTGGTTTTCAATCCGTTTGAAGCACAGATTGATACCGGAAATATGATGCAGGCGTTGTTGAAAGAAGCAGTTTCTAAAAATATTTTAATTCTAAACCAACAAACCGTTACTTCCTATTTCGACAAAGGAAATGGAGTGGAAGTAGCACTTGGTGATTTCAGTTTCAGTACCCAAAAAATACTGTTTGCGACGAACGGTTTTGCCAATGCATTGACAAGTGGAGCCGTTAAGCCAGCCAGAGCTCAGGTTTTAATTACGGAGCCTATTAAAAACTTAGATATAAAAGGAACTTTTCACTTGGATAGAGGGTATTATTATTTCAGGAATATTGGCGACAGAATATTATTAGGAGGAGGGAGAAACCTGGATTTTGAGACAGAGAACACAATAGAATTTGGACAAACAGAAATCGTCCAAAAAAAATTGGAACAATTATTAAAAGAAGTAATTTTGCCTCATCAGGATTTCCAAATTGCACACCGTTGGAGCGGGATCATGGGTATTGGCAACAGCAAGAATCCAATCGTTTCACAACTGTCCGATAATGTCTATTGTGGCGTACGATTGGGCGGAATGGGAGTGGCAATAGGAAGTTTAATTGGAACAGAATTAGCAGATTTAGTATAATGGCAACGAAAATAACACCAAGAAAATCAAGACAACCCGTTAAAAAAGAACCGGCCTCTTTTATGAGCAAACTAACTCGTTTTTTATTCAAAGTATTTTTATGGTTCCTCGGACTCTCTTTGTTTTTTGTGGTACTTTTTAAATTTGTCCCGGTTCCGTTTACGCCTTTAATGGTCATTCGGGGGATTGAAAACAAAACAGCGGGAAAAGAAGTTTTTTTCAGCCACGACTGGGAACCTATTGAAAACATCTCGATGAATCTTCAAAAAGCGGTAATCGCCAGTGAAGATGGAACGTTTCTGAAACACAATGGTTTTGATTTTGTCGCAATGCAAAAAGCGTATAAAAGCAATGAAAGAGGCCGAAGAATAAAAGGTGGAAGCACCATATCGCAACAAACGGCCAAGAATGTATTTCTTTGGCAAGGCCGAAGTTATTTGAGAAAAGGACTCGAAGCGTATTTTACGGTTTTAATCGAAATCATTTGGGGTAAAGAACGCATCATGGAAGTGTATTTGAACAGTATCGAAATGGGAAATGGTGTGTATGGAGCGCAAGCAGCCGCAGAACATTGGTATCGAAAAGGAGCTTCCAGTCTCACGCCGATGCAGGCAGCAGGAATAGCCGCAATATTACCCAATCCAAGAAAATATTCGGCGACCAGTTCTTCCTCATATATCAACAGACGAAAAGCTAAAATTGTTCGCGTGATGCGACAAGTGGGAAAAATTGAATATTAAAAAATAGTTTTCTATAGTCTTAAAACACAATCGAACAATTTCTAAAAATAAAAAACCGTAAACTCTTAATTAAAAGATTTTACGGTTTTATGTTGTGGAGAATATCGGATTCGAACCGATCACCTCTTGCCTGCCAGGCAAGCGCTCTAGCCAAATGAGCTAATCCCCCAAACTAGATCGCAAATATAACATATAAATTTCCCAAAAAGCAAATTTCAGAATACAAATCTATTCTATTTGAAAAAAAGTCAAATCCTCCTTTACTTTTTTTAACTTTACATCAAAATCCCCACTATGGTATCAGAAAACCCAACAGGTTCGCTCTTCACAACAATCGAAAATAGAATCGCAACCGTTGCATTTGGTCATCCTTCGAGCAATTCTTTTCCAAGAGAATTGTTGGATCGTTTAACGAATGAGTTCAACATTTTGAGTACGAATCCAGCCGTTTCGGTGATTGTTATTCAAAGCGAAGGCTCGGGAGCTTTTTGTGCAGGCGCTTCTTTTGATGAACTTTTGGCTGTTTCTGATGAAGCAGCAGGAACCCAATTTTTCTCCGGATTTGCGCATTTAATCAATGCGATGCGTTCGTGTTCCAAGCTTATTGTTGGTCGCGTTCACGGAAAAGCAGTTGGCGGCGGCGTAGGAATTGCTTCCGCTTGTGATTATACATTGGCGACAAAAAACGCATCAATAAAACTATCGGAATTGGCAATTGGAATAGGTCCCTTTGTGATAGAACCCGTAGTTTCTAAGAAAATCGGTAAGACGGCAATGGCCGAAATGACGCTCGCAGCCCACGAATGGAAAACCGCTGATTGGGCCGCAGCCAAAGGATTGTACGCCAATACTTTTGAAACCATCGAAGCGCTCGATGCCGCAATAGCTGATTTCAGCGCTAAATTATCCAGTTATAATCCCGAAGCTTTACTGGAAATGAAAAAGGTTTTGTGGGAAGGAACGCAACATTGGGATACATTGTTGTTGGAGCGCGCCGCGATTTCGGGTAAATTGGTGTTGTCTGATTTTACCAGAAAAGCGTTGTCTCAGTTCAAAAAGTAATTTTTTCAGGAGCTATTTCCTGCTATCCGTTACAATCTTTTATACCCTGTCAGGGTTCGAAACCTGACAGGGTAATAAAAGGATTTTCACTCCTATCAGGGCTAGGTCTCAGTGGAATCCAAATACCAAGATTTACATCTCATTTCTCATATCAATTTGCTAAATTTGCATCAAAATTAAACTCCGATGAGCAATATCAGAATTACAAAACAATTTAGTTTCGAAACCGGACACGCCTTATATGGCTATGACGGGAAATGTAAAAATGTCCACGGACATAGTTATAAATTGTCAGTAACGGTAATTGGAACTCCAATTACAGATCGTTCCAATGTGAAATTTGGAATGGTGATTGACTTTACGGATTTAAAGAAAATTGTAAAAGAAGAAATTGTAGATCAGTTTGACCATGCGACTGTTTTTAACGGAACAACGCCGCATATCGAATTGGCAAACGAATTAATGAGCCGCGGACACCATGTTATTTTGGTAGATTACCAACCAACAAGCGAAAACATGGTAGTAGATTTTTCTCAAAGAATCATCAGCCGATTACCAGAAGGAATCACTCTTTTTTCCTTAAAACTACAAGAAACCGAATCTTCTTTTGCAGAATGGTTTGCCAGTGATAATGTGAAATCCATACTGTAACTTCATGCAATTACCCAATAACAAAAAAATATATTTCGCCTCCGATCAGCATTTTGGAGCACCAACACCCGAATTGAGTTTTCCGAGAGAACAAAAATTTGTGGCTTGGCTCGACGAAGTAAAAGGCGATGCCGAAGCTATTTTTCTATTGGGCGATTTATTTGATTTTTGGTTCGAATACAAAACCGTAGTCCCAAAAGGGTTTATTCGTGTTTTAGGCAAACTCGCCGAAATCCGTGACAGCGGAATCCCTATTTATTTCTTCGTGGGAAACCATGATTTATGGATGGAAGATTATTTCCAGAAAGAACTGAATATTCCCGTGTTTCATGACAATCAAGAATACACTTTTGGAGACAAAACATTCCTTATTGGCCACGGTGACGGAAAAGGTCCTGGCGATTTAGGATACAAACGCATGAAAAAGATATTTACAAATCCGTTTTTCAAATGGCTTTTTAGATGGCTTCATCCGGATGTTGGGGTGAAACTGGCGCAATACCTTTCGGTAAAAAACAAACTGATTTCTGGCGATGAAGATGTGACCTTTCTTGGCGAAGACAACGAATGGCTGATTCTCTATTCCAAAAGAAAACTGGAAACCAAACATTACAATTATCTCGTTTTTGGACACCGTCATTTGCCTATGAAAGTAACGGTGGGTGAAAATGCCGAATATGTGAATCTGGGTGACTGGATAACGTATTTTACCTATGGTGTTTTTGATGGCGAGAATTTCGAAATCAAAAAGTATTAATAAATTTTTCAAGGTTTTTCTACTTGACTTTATACTTTTTAGGTTGCGTGAAAAACTTACAAATATGCTAATTGTTCTTCTTTGGTGTCTTCTTTTTGTATATATTTATATCAAAGCTATGTGTTAGAGTTATAAATGAGTTGGTGTCCCAGTTTTTTTTTAAAATGAAACGTATAAAATATGAGATTTAAAATATTACTTTTTACATTAGTTTTCTCTTTAAGTGGAATTGCCCAAATAAAATACGGCTCAAATAATGGAAAATATTTAACAATTAAAGGAACAAAAATTTATTATGAAGAGTACGGAGAAGGAATTCCTCTATTGTTAATACACGGAGGATTTGGAAGTATTATCGACTTTGAAAATGTTATTCCAATTCTTTCAAAAAAATATAAAGTTATTATTTCTGATGCACCTGGACTCGGTCGCTCAGAATATTCAGACACTCCGTTAAGTTATAAATTATTGGCAGAGTACAACTCGGAAATCATTGATAAATTAAAACTAGATAGTCTTTATGTCATTGGCTGGAGTGATGGTGCTATTACTGGTTTGATTCTCGCAAAAAACAGACCTGATAAAGTGAAAAAGTTAATAATTTCAGGAGCGAATTATAAAATGGAGGGATTTAAAAATGTAGAAGAAGCTAAAAACTGGACAGATACAAATTGGATTGAAAAAAATTGGCCACATTGGATAAAACATTATGAAAAATTATCATCAAAAGATTGGAAAAGATATGTCACAGAGGCTAGACAAATGTGGTTTCAAGAACAATATTTTCCAAAAACTGATTTGGAAGCAATAAAAATACCAACTTTAGTTGTTTATGGTGACAATGATATGTATACTTTAGAACACGGTATTGAGATTCATAATGCTATAAAAGACAGTCAATTTTGTGTAATTCCAAATTGTTCGCACGAAGTGTTTGGAGACAAACCTGAAATAATTAGCCAAATATCAATTGACTTTTTAAAAGGAAAATAATAGCCATATAGCTAGGACTTGATTAGCGATTCGATAGCACAAATTTTTTTTCCGTGTCCATAATGATGAATATTTACAACTATGGTAAAAGAAAAAGTTCTCGCTCAAGTTTATAAACAGTCAAAACAACAACAACAACCCTAATTCATCCCAACACCATACAAATAATCATCCAAATTTATTTTAAACAAAGTGCCTTCTACTAAGTCTTTTACGGCATCTAATTCTTCCATCGAAACAGCCAAATCAATTTGGGAACAAGGCGTTTTTAGTAAAAATTTGTGGCATTTGTTTTTTAGTTCACAATCGTCGCAGCATTTATTTTGGATGTAGCTGTCCTCAATACAGCGCTTAAATAGCTGTAGTTCCTGTTGGGTAAAATAAAAACCCATTTCTCTAAAAACCAGTTGGACTTTGTCCAGTACAATGCCATTATCCTTTCTCCAGTAGAAAGCCGTGCCTAAATTGTTATGATATATTTGTTTTATTTCTTGCATGTGTCATCAGTTTGAAACAAATATAAGTATTATTTATATTTGTTCTAAATAATAAAACATAAAAAAGGCATAAAAAAGTCGGTAAGGAATCTTGAGATTATTTTACCGGATGGTTATAGGAAGTATTTTTTTTAAAAATCTATTTATTATTCGCTCTTTTCATGTTCCTCAATATCTTTTTGCAAGTCCAGTTTTCTAAAGGTAGGTGATACGGCTCCGGTAAGAAATACGGTAATCAGCGTCATGCTTCCGCCAAAGACGACTGCGCTAACAGTTCCCATCAGTTTTGCGGTTAATCCGCTTTCAAAAGCCCCCAATTCATTAGAGGAACCTACAAAAATAGAATTCACGGCTGCAACTCGGCCTCGCATGTGATCCGGTGTTTTCAATTGCAAAATAGTCTGGCGTATCACCACCGAAATCCCGTCGAAAACACCGCTTAAAAATAAAGCGGCAACAGACAGCCAAAAAATAGACGAAAGTCCGAAAATGATAATACAAATCCCAAACGCAAAAATTGCCAACAACAGTTTCATGCCCGCATTTTTAGTAAAAGGAATATACGCGGAAATAATCAGCATTAAAAAAGCGCCAACAGCCGGAGCGGCTCTCAAAACACCAAATCCCTGCGGTCCCACTTTCAAAATATCCTGTGCAAAAATGGGTAATAGCGCAACGGCTCCACCAAAAAGAACGGCAATCATATCCAGTGATAAAGCGCCTAAAATAGTCTTATTATTGAAAACAAATTTCACGCCTTCTTTCAAACTTTCCATAATGGGTTCGCCAATTTTTGGATTCAAAATAGGCTTCGTTGCTATTTGGGTTAAAGCGATTAGCGCCAAAAGCGAACAGCCCAAAACAATGGACATTGACCAGTGAACCCCAATCCAATTGATTGAAAAACCAGCTACCGCAGGACCTAAAACGGAACTTATTTGCCAAACCGAACTGCTCCAGGTGGCAGCATTTGGATATATTTTTTTAGGAACAATCAATGCCAAAAGAGAAAATATCGTCGGGCCAAGAAAAGCACGAACCAATCCTCCTAAAAACACGAAAAAGTAAATGGAATATAAAATAGTTTGGGTAGAAAAATCTTTTATAAAAGGAGGCCACGTAAATAAAAACAAACCCAAACTGATGATTGAAAACCCTAAAATACATTTGAAAAGCAATCCTTTTTTCTCCTTTTGATCAACGATGTGTCCGGCAAATAAAGCCATCGAAATTGCCGGAATGACTTCCATTAATCCGATGATTCCTAACGACAACGGATTTTTGGTCAGACTATAGACTTCCCATTCAATGACGATAAACTGCATCGACCAGCCAAAAACCATGGCAAAACGCAATAACAAAAAAATATTGAATTCTTTATAACGCAGCGCAGAGTAAGGGTCTTTTTTTTTCATAGCATCCAAATCATTGTTTGATATCTCGCAATCGCAATTGCAAACTTAATTTGCCTTTCCATTCGTTTTCATCGATGCAATACACGGCTTGAAAAGGTTTTTGATGGGTAGTCAATTCGATTTTGTTTCCCAAATTAAAACCAATTGCAGCAAGGCCTTCGGAGTTATTTTGTTTGACAAAAAGTTTTAAATGTTCGTCTTCTTGTCCTAGAGGTTTTCCATAACCGGTGTCTTTGATGTTTTTGGTCAGGAAAATTGGAGTCATATTTTGTGGTCCGTACGGTTCAAATTGTTTCAGAATCCGGATTAATTTTGGCGTAATATCCGCAAAATCAATCTCGGCATCAACTGCAATTTCTGGTGTCAACATATCCGGATGAATGGTTTTTTCGACTTCTTTTTCGAAAGCATCTTTGAAGATTTGATACTTTTCTGCCGCTAAAGTCATTCCCGCAGCATACATGTGACCGCCAAATTGTTCCAAATGTTCGGTACACGCTTCGAGTGCATTATAGACATCAAATCCTTTTACGGAACGTGCCGAAGCGGCATATTTATCACCGCTTTTGGTAAAAACAAGTGTCGGACGATAATAGGTTTCGATCAATCGGGAAGCGACAATTCCAATGACACCTTTGTGCCAATCTTGTTGAAAAACTACGGAAGTAAAACGTTCTTTTTCATTGTTTTCCTCAATTTGTTGTAACGCTTCTTTCGTAATTAATTTATCTAAATCCTTTCGTTCCGAATTATATGCTTCAATTTCGGAAGCAAATTGTTGGGCTTGCTCAAAATCAAATTCGGTTAATAATTCCACCGCATGATTCCCGTGTTTGATGCGTCCGGCAGCGTTTATTCTGGGTGCGATGATGAAAACAACATCGGTAATATCTAAAGTTTGTTTTTTTATTTGGTGAATAATGGCTTTGATTCCCGGTCTTGGGTCGGTGTTGATGACTTGGAGTCCAAAATAAGCCAACACTCGATTTTCTCCGGTCATCGGGACGATATCAGCAGCAATAGCACTCGAAACTAAATCCAGATACGGAATCAAATCATCGATTGTCTGGTTTCGGTTGAAACCTAAGGCCTGAATTAATTTGAAACCTATTCCGCAACCACACAATTCATCATAAGGATAATTACAATCGTCTCGTTTTGGGTCGAGAACGGCAATGGCTTCGGGTAAAAATTCACCCGGTCTGTGGTGGTCACAAATGATGAAATCGATGTTTCGTACTTTGGCGTAAGCCACATGATCGATGGATTTTATACCACAATCCAAAGCGATGATTAGCGAAAATCCATTGTCATCAGCAAAGTCAATTCCTTTAAATGAAATTCCGTAACCTTCGTCATAACGATCCGGAATATAGGTCGCTACGTTTGGATAATAGGTTTTCAAATAGGAAGAAACGAGTGAAACTGCGGTGGTGCCATCGACATCATAATCGCCAAAAACAAGAATATTTTCCTCATTTTCAATCGCTTTTTCAATTCGAGCGACTGCTTTTTCCATATCTTTCATCAAGTACGGATCATGCAAATCATCTAAACTCGGACGAAAAAACCGTTTGGCATCCTCAAAAGTTTCAATGCCGCGTTGTACTAATAAAGTGGCCACAAAATCTTCCACATTCAAAGCTTTCGCCAAATGTTGAACGGTATCTTTGGAAGGTTTTGGTTTTAGTGTCCAACGCATAGTGATTTGGGATTATAAAATTTAGAAATTAGGATTTTAGGAATTCGAAAAAGGAATAACCGCTAATTCGCTAATTATGTCTGTCGATTTAATTTACGAATTAGCGTTTTAACTGTTTTATTTCAATACTAAAGCACTTCCGTAAAATGCAATACCATCCCAACCGGTTTTCATGAAATTGCGAATGTTTTGATGATCAGTCCCGTTTGGATTTTTTAAAACATCTTCGTAATAATATGCTCCAAAACAGGCTAATGTAGCTGCTTCTGATAAGTTATGAATTTCGGCGAAAGCAAATAACTTGCAAGATCCTGAATTTTCTCCTGCGGCATTGTGTTGCAAACCGTTCTCAAATGCCGTTGGAGTAAAGTCGTAGTTTTCTTCAACTGTAGCAATGGTTTCTGCAAAAGCGATAGATTCTGGTGTCCGCTTTAATTTTTCTAAAAAGGATTCTAAATTCATGGTGTTTTTGTAGGTTATTCTTCTTCCGAAAATTTACTTTTTTTAGGTTCTTTGGTGATTGCTTTTCCACTGACCACGACGACAATTTCTCCTCTTGGCGCTATTTTATCAAAATGAGCGACTACTTCTTTTACGGTTCCGCGAACATTTTCTTCGTGCAGTTTGGATAATTCCCTGGAAACCGATATTTGACGGTCTTCGCCAAAATAGGTGATGAATTCTGCTAAAGTCTTCACTAATTTATGGGGAGAAACATATAAAATCATCGTTCTTGTTTCTTCCGCCAATGCTAAATATCGGGTTTGACGTCCTTTTTTGTCAGGCAAAAATCCTTCGAAAACAAACTTGTCATTGGGCAAACCGCTGTTGACTAATGCCGGAACGAAAGCCGTTGCGCCGGGTAAACACTCTACTTCAACACCATTTTCAACACAAGCGCGGGTCAATAAAAAACCGGGATCCGAGATTGCGGGCGTTCCCGCATCTGATATCAAAGCGATATTTTCTCCGGCTTTCAACCTCGAAATTAAATTCTCGATGGTTTTGTGTTCGTTGTGCATGTGATGGCTGTACATGTGTGTGCCAATTTCGAAGTGCTTTAACAATTTTCCGCTCGTACGCGTATCTTCGGCGAGAATCAAATCGACTTCCTTAAGAATCCGAATCGCTCGAAAAGTCATGTCTTCGAGATTGCCAATAGGCGTAGGAACGATGTATAATTTTGACATAGATAAAATAATTAAATACAAACTTTATAGAAAATCTGTATTTGTTCAAATGTATATTTAGAAAAATTCAGGGAAGTTTACAAGAATTTTTTCTCTATAACATCCATAAAACGTTCCTCATACTCTTGTTTTCCTTCCCAGTTATTGTAGTCCGGTTTTACCATTTCCTGAACAAAATCTCTGGTTTCGTAGAACGTATCAAACGTGATTAATTGATTTAAAACGCGGTTGTAATCTTCGCTGCTGTTGCCAAAAAGATGTTTTATAAAAGCAATGCGGTCATTCAAATCGATATTGATTCCTTTGGCTAATTTTTCGTTCAGCGAAACTGTTTTAGGTTCAACAGCTTCTTTCACAGGTAACACTTTTTCTTCCTCAGTAACTATTTCTTTTGGAGTTTCGATTACTACTGCAGTGGGAATATTTTCAATCTGTTGCACTTTTACAAACTGGGTGTCATGGTAATTTCCGCCCAATAAATCTTCGAAAGAAATTTGTACCGGTTCCATTTTCTTTGGCACTTCCAGTTCCGTTTCTACTTCCTCTTCTTGAGACAATTCAAAAGCCGGTGTGAATGCAGCGGTTTCAGGTTCTGAAGTTTCTTTTTCCTCAGCAACTATTTCTTCCTCAATAATAGGTTCTTCAATAGGTTCTTCTTCTTTTTCTTCTTCCGCGGTTATTTCTTCATTAGAAATTGTTTCTTCCAAAGGAGTTTCAACAGATTCGTCTTCCACAATACTCGTTTCTGACTCAGTTGTATCAGCAGTTTCAATTGTTTCTTCCAATGGAACTTCAACAGTTTCTTCTTCCACAATACTCGTTTCTGACTCAGTTGTATCAGCAGTTTCTATTGTTTCTTCCAAAGGCGTTTCAGCGATTTCTTCGGCAACAGTTTCTTCGATTACTGCTTTAGTTTCAGGTTGAATCGAATCCGTTTTGTCAAAAATAGATTCAATTTTTTGCTCTACTTCAGCAGCGCCAATAGTTGGTTTTGCCTCACTAAAGTGTTCCTCTACAAATCGTAAGACAGAAAGTTTTTCATATAATTTCTGCGTTTCCAGATATAATTGATTGATATCAGATTTATTTTTTAGTTGTAATACTCTGTGTGCAATGCTGATTAAATCGGCTTCCAATTTTTTTTTCATAACTTTTGAAATTATAGTGTGTTAGGCGGGTCTTTTTAATAAATATCTTCCTGATTTTTATTTAGCATAAGGAAGAAGGAACCTTTGCTCGCGTGATTTTATTTTTTAAATAAGAGCTCGCGAATCTCCGATTTAATAAAAATGTTATACTTTTGAAACGACGTAAAAGTATAAAATTTTTAAGTCGGTTTTATTCATTACAAAGTAATAAAAACTATTCATTTTTTAAGTCAGAAAAATACAAAATGTTTCTCGAAAATACAGTAAATCATAAAGAACAATTTGGTTGGATCGAAGTCATTTGTGGCTCCATGTTTTCGGGTAAAACCGAGGAATTGATCCGTCGTTTGAAAAGAGCGCAGTTTGCCAAGCAAAAAGTAGAAATTTTCAAACCTGAAATTGATACGCGCTATCATGATGATATGGTGGTGTCACATGATGCCAACGAAATCCGTTCTACGCCCGTTCCTGCTGCCGCAAATATTGCAATTTTGGCGCAAGGTTGTGATGTAGTGGGTATTGACGAAGCGCAGTTTTTTGATGACGAAATTGTCAAAATTTGTAACGATTTGGCCAATCAGGGAATCCGGGTAATTGTAGCCGGATTGGATATGGATTTTAAGGGAAATCCTTTTGGTCCTATGCCCGCATTAATGGCCACAGCCGAATATGTGACCAAAGTTCACGCAGTTTGTACCCGCACCGGAAATCTGGCGAATTACAGTTTCCGAAAAACCGACAATGACAAACTCGTCATGCTGGGCGAAACCGAAGAATACGAACCGTTGAGCCGTGCCGCTTATTATCACGCGATGCGGAAAGATCAAGAGAAAAAATAAAGAAAATTATATTTTTATAAAAAAGGGGAAACTTGTTTAAAGACAAGTTTCCCCTTTTTAGTATTTTAATTCCAGTTTACATTTTCTTCCTCATTCTCGCTACCGGAATATCGAGTTGTTCTCTGTATTTTGCAATGGTTCTTCTCGCGATTGGATAGCCTTTTTCTTTAAGAATTTCGGCCAGTTGATCGTCCGGAAGTGGTTTTTTCTTGTCTTCTTCCTCAATCGTGTTTTGAAGGATTTTCTTGATTTCCAATGTCGAAACGTCTTCCCCTTGGTCATTTTTCATCGCTTCCGAGAAGAATTCTTTAATCAGTTTGGTACCGTAAGGCGTTTCCACATATTTGCTGTTTGCCACACGTGAAATCGTCGAAATATCAAGACCAACCATATCAGCAATGTCTTTCAGAATCATCGGTTTCAACTTGGTTTCATCACCATCCAAAAAATATTCTTCCTGATAATGCATAATCGCATTCATGGTTACAAAAAGCGTTTCCTGACGTTGACGGATCGCATCGATAAACCATTTAGCCGAATCCAATTTTT
The DNA here is from genome assembly GCF_048286775.1 of Flavobacterium glycogeni. Lineage (NCBI taxonomy): Bacteria > Pseudomonadati > Bacteroidota > Flavobacteriia > Flavobacteriales > Flavobacteriaceae > Flavobacterium > Flavobacterium glycogeni. The sequence goes on along the minus strand of NZ_JBLVPV010000003.1, from coordinate 237,042 downwards.
GTTTGATAAACTGCACCGCATCTTTTTGCTGCGCTGATTTATCACGGGAATCCTTATACGTTTGCATCATTTCTTGATAATCTTTGGAAACGTGCAACGAAGGAGCATTTCGTCCGTTTAAGGTCAATTCCAGTTCGCCGTCCACAATTCTGATGGCAAAATCAGGAACTACATTTTCCGTTACTTTGTTGTTTCCGGTAAAAGATCCGCCTGGTTTTGGATTGAGTTTTTCTATTTCATGAATGGCTTTTTTAAGTTGCTCATTCGAAACATTGTATTTTTGAATTAATTTATCGTAATGTTTTTTGGTAAACGCATCAAACTGATTTTCGATAATATCAGTGGCTAATTCCACGGATTCCGTTGGTGTTTTGTGCTTCAATTGCAACAGTAAACATTCCTGTAAATCACGTGCTCCTACACCGGATGGTTCTAGTTCATGAATGACCTGCAACATTTTTTCCACCATTTTTTCATCGGTGTAAATACCTTGTGTAAACGCCATATCATCCACCATATCAGGAACGCTGCGACGGATATAACCCATGTCATCAATACTTCCCACCAGAAATTCAGCAATTTCACGCTCTTCATCATTCAGGATGAACGTATTCAACTGATTGATTAAATCCTGATGAAAACTCACCGGCGCTGCAAAAGGCGTTTCGCGATCTTCATCGTCGTCACTGTAATTGTTCGCCTGTGTTTTATAATCCGGAGTTTCGTCGTTGCTTAAATACTCGTCAATGTTGATGTCTTCGGCTTCAATTCTATCCGATTCCGAATCATCATAATCGTCATAATCTTCGTTTTCGAACTCGTCCTTTTCATACTCATCTTCTTCTTTTCCGGCTTCCAAAGCTGGATTTTCGTTCATTTCTTCCAATAAACGTTGTTCGAAAGCTTGCGTAGGCAATTGAATTAACTTCATCAACTGGATTTGTTGAGGAGATAATTTCTGTGATAATTTTAAATTTAAGAATTGCTTTAGCATTTTTTTATTGTAGGTTATACGTTAAGTGTTATTCGTTATAAGTTAGATTCTGACGCCTAACTCATAACTCCTAGCTCATAACGGTTTTTTAAAATTCTGCATTCATTGGCGTTCTTGGAAAAGGAATTACGTCACGAATGTTTGTCATTCCCGTTACAAACAATACCAATCTTTCGAATCCAAGTCCGAAACCAGAGTGAACTGCTGAACCGAATCTTCGTGTATCAAGATACCACCACAATTCTTCTTCGTCAATTCCTAAGGCTTTCATTTTTTCAACCAAAACATCAAAACGCTCTTCTCTTTGAGAACCTCCCACGATTTCTCCAATTCCTGGGAAAAGGATATCCATCGCACGAACAGTTTTTCCGTCTTCGTTCAAACGCATGTAAAATGCCTTGATATTTGCCGGGTAATCAAACAAGATTACCGGACATTTAAAGTGTTTCTCTACCAAGTAACGCTCGTGTTCCGATTGTAAATCAGCACCCCATTCGTTGATGATGTAATTGAATTTTTTCTTTTTATTTGGCGTACAATCTCTTAAAATATCAATTGCTTCGGTGTAGGAAACACGTTTGAAATTGTTTTCCAAAACAAAGTTTAATTTGTCAAGTAAAGCCATTTCACTTCTCTCTGCAACCGGTTTTGATTTCTCTTCATCCAATAAACGTCCTTCAAGGAATTTCAAATCCTCCGGACATTTGTCCATGGTATATTTGATTACGTATTGAATAAAATCTTCGGCTAAATCCATATTGTCATTCAAATCATTGAACGCCACTTCCGGCTCAATCATCCAAAATTCCGCAAGGTGACGCGAAGTATTTGAGTTTTCCGCTCTAAAGGTTGGTCCAAAAGTATAAATCTGACCCAAAGCCATCGCAAAAGTTTCTCCTTCCAGTTGTCCCGAAACCGTTAGGTTCGTTTCTTTCCCGAAGAAATCTTCTTTGTAATTCACTTTCCCGTCTTCGGTTCTTGGCGTTCCGTCAAAAGGCAAAGCGGTAACTTTGAACATTTCACCGGCACCTTCCGCATCCGATCCCGTGATGATTGGCGTATTCACATATACAAAACCTTTCTCCTGAAAATAACTGTGAACCGCATACGATAATACTGAGCGCACTCTCATTATCGCCCCAAACATATTGGTACGAACTCTTAAATGCGCATTTTCACGCAAGAAATCCAAGCTCGGTTTGTTTTTAGGTTGTATCGGGAATTTCTCCGCATCTGAATCTCCAAGGATTTCCAGTTTAGCCACCTGAATTTCAAATTTCTGTCCTGCCCCTTTACTTTCCACCAAAGTTCCTGTCACAGATATTGCTGCTCCAGTGGTGATTCTCTTCAAAGTTTCGTCTGGCGTGTTCTCAAAATCGACAACACATTGTATATTATCAATGGTCGAACCATCATTCAACGCGATAAATTGATTGTTTCTAAAAGTTCTCACCCATCCTTTTGCATTTACCTCATGAAGCGTTGTGGTGCTGTTTAGTAAGTCTTTAACTTTTGTATGTCTCATTTTAAATATAATTGATATTGAAAAATTGTGTTTTTATCGAACTGCAAATATAAATCATTTGTTTCTAATTGTCATTGTGAGAAATAGGGTAATAAGAATGTAATTGAATGATAAACTTAGTTTGGAGCTATCCCGATAGCTATCGGGACCCGCTATTCGCTATATCTTTTACTTTTTAAAGGAAAAAGTAAAAGGATGCCGCTGCTATCTGGGCTAAACGAATGGAGATATTTGGAGTTTTATGAATATTTTTTCGGAATATCCTGCACCGTTTTTTTACCTATTAGGTACAAAAATTAAATAGATAATATTGAAGATATTCCCCAATATTATTCATGTGAGTTTTTAGCTATATTTGCTAATATTTAAAATAAAACTGACTTTGGAAAAATTTGAAATAGATTTAAAATGGGCGAGCTATTTTGTTATAGTTAATGTAATAGTTTCAATTGTAGTAGCTTTATTAGCTGTAGTTTTCTTTTCGTTAAGCTCTGAAGAAAGCCACAATACAAAATTCGCATCTAATGTTCTTATAATGTTGTTTATAATTCAACTGTTTTATTTTGTCCGAAAAGCAATTAAAGAAAACAAAAAACATCAAACAATTAGAATCTTTTCAAAAGTGTCAATTTTTTTTCGTGTTTTAGGTTTTTATATTTTTATTGTTTCTTTGAAATATATATCGCCTCATATTACTTCTTTGGAACTCAATTCTATTCTACAATATAGAAAAAATAATCTTTCAGAATTTTTAATAGAAGAGGATGAAATAAAACATAATAAAAGTAATTGGTTGAATGATGTAGTAATCGTAATTAATAGAAGATTTAGCAGATAGAACATTTTGAAGGAATTTGTAATATTTTGTTTTTAAACATAAAAAATCCCGTCTCACTAGACGGGATTTTGAATTTTAGTATAAAGAATGTACCCTAAATTAGATTAAACAACTTACTCTTTCTCCAAAGCATCAATTTCTTCATCGCTATGCTCGATGATGTCAATTTTTGGTTCGATGAATTCCTGTTCGTTGGCTAATGTTTTATTCAACGTCAATACCAAAGCCGGCAATAACATTAAATTCGACAGCATTCCGAACAATAATGTCAACGAAATCAATCCGCCAAGAGCGATTGTTCCTCCAAAACTGGACAACATAAACACCGAAAATCCAAAGAATAACACGATAGAAGTATAAAACATGCTCAAACCGGCATCTGTAAATGTAGCGTAAACCGACTTGCGTATTTTCCAGTTATTTTTCTTTAATTCCTCGCGGTATTGCGCTAAAAATCGAATGGTATCATCTACCGAAAGTCCAAACGCGATTCCGAAAACCAAAATCGTCGATGGTTTCAACGGAATATCCAAATAACCCATAATTCCTGCAGTTAGCAACAACGGCAATAGATTTGGGATAATGGAAACCAGTACCATTTTGAACGAACGGAACATAAAAGCCACCAAAAGTGAGGTCAGGAAAAAGGCAAAAACCAAAGAAGAAAGCAAATTGTCCAGCAGGTAACCGGTTCCTTTTTGGAAAACCAATGCTTTTCCGGTAATGCTGACATTGTATTGATTTGGCGGGAAAAGTTTATCGGCTTTTTTACGAATTTCGGCTTCAATTTTGGCAATATTATCGCCATTTTCATCGCGCATAAAAGTCGTGATTCGGGCAAATTGTCCTGTCGAATCTACATAACTTTTCATCAGATTGTCTTTCGAGTTTTTCGTGGCATTTTTAGCATACGACAAAATAAACGACTGTTCCTGTGATGTTGGTAATTCGTAATATTCCGGGTTTCCGTTGTAATAGGCCTGCTTAGAATATTTAACCAAATTGACAATAGAAATGGGTTTTGACAATTCCGGGATTTCGTCAATAGTTTCCTCGAGTTCTTCCATTCGCCTCAGCGTAGATAATCTCATGACTCCTTTTTTACGCTTGGTGTCAATCATGATTTCCAGCGGCATAACGCCATCAAATTCTTTTTCGAAGAAAACAATATCTTCAAAAAAGGCTTCTTTTTTAGGCATGTCTTCAATCAAGCTGCCCGAAATACGCATTTTGTAAATACCTACGATACTAACAACCAAAAGAAGAATGGCAACAACGTAAATCGAAAATCGATTGGATTTTACGTTTCTCAGGATCCAATCCATAAAAACGGTAACATAATTTCGGTCTAAATGCTCGATGTGACGGTCTTTTGGTGGTGGAATATAACTGTGAAAAATGGGGATGACAATTATACACAAAAAGAAAAGTGCCATGATATTGATAGAAGTCACCACCCCAAATTCCAATAATAATTGATTGTTAGAAGCAACAAACGTAGCAAAACCAATCGCTGTGGTAAGGTTCGTCATTAGCGTTGCCATTCCCACTTTGGTGGTGACACGCTGTAATGCTTTGGCTTTATTTCGATGGACTTTGTATTCCTGATGGTATTTATTGGTCAGGAAAATACAATTCGGAATCCCGATAACGATGATTAAAGAAGGAACTAAAGCCGTTAAAACCGTGATTTCGTAATTCAATAATCCTAAAAACCCAAAAGACCACATCACGCCAATAATTACAATAATCATTGATATTAGGGTGGCTCTAAAGCTTCTGAAAAAGAAGAAGAAAAGCAATGAGGTGACTAATAATGAGGCGCCGATGAAGATACTTATTTCGTCTGTAATGGTTTTTGCATTCAGCGTTCGGATGTAAGGCATTCCCGAAACACGCAGATCGATTCCAGTTTCTTTTTCAAATATTTCTACTGCGGGAACGAGTTTTTCAAGGATAAAATCTTTTCGGGCCGCCGTGTTTACAATTTTTTTATCCATGTAAACGGCAGAGCGAATGCTTCCCGATCTTTTGTTGAAAAGTAATCCTTCGTAAAAAGGTAAATCATTGAAAAGTTCCTTTTTTATTTTTTGAAGATAGGCTTTGTTAACCGTTTTGCTTTGGTCAACAAAAGGCACCAATTCGAAGGTTGCCAGCGAATCATTTTTTTGTAATTTCTTTAAGTCATTTAACGAAATTACTAAATCTACCGCTTTGTCTTCTTTAAGAGTGTTCATCAGTTTACTCCAGGAAGCATAGGCTTTCGGGGTAAATATGGCGTTGTCTTTTACACCTATGATGACTAGATTTCCTTCTTCGCCAAATTTATCCAAAAAGGCATTGTACTGAATATTTACAATATTGTCATCCGGTAATAAATTGGCTTCGGTAAAAGTGAAGTGGATATTCTTCCATTGCATTGCTAAAAGAGCTGTTATCGCTACAATAATGGATAACATCAAAATTCTATTTCTAAGGACAATTCGGGCTATTAATTCCCAAAATCCTAAACTAAACCACTTAATCATAATTCATATTTAACGGCGGTAAAGGTAGTCAAAACCGCTATAAATCATTTATTTTAACTAAAACTTTATGACTAATTATGCCAGTTTTTTATTTTACAATTAAATAATTTTGTGGGATATAAATTATACATTTGAATTTCTCATCTTTGTTTCTTTAAAGTTGGGAAAGTCAATATAAAAACAAATATGAAGAATTATAAAAACACAATATTTTATTTGAGTGTTACTGGCGGTTTTATTGCATTAATGTATTGGATTATAAGCAAAGGAAAAAACTTAGAAGCAACTGAAACTATAGTGTCACCAGAAAGTGGCAATGGTTCTTGGAATGATTTCCTAGCTTCTATGCAACACAATTTTCAGGATCCTTTGGCCATCCTTTTGGCACAAATTATAACGATAATACTTGTGGCCCGCGTTTTTGGTTGGATTTTCAAGAAAATTGGTCAACCATCAGTAATAGGGGAGATTATAGCGGGGATTGTTCTTGGACCGTCCTTATTGGGATTGTATTTCCCGGAATTTTCAAGTGCTTTATTTCCTGTTGAATCCTTAGGGAATTTAAAATTTTTGAGCCAGATAGGATTGATACTTTTTATGTTTGTCATAGGAATGGAACTCGATTTGAAAGTGCTGAAAAACAAAGCCAATGAAGCGGTGGTGATCAGTCACGCCAGTATCGTTATTCCATTTGCTCTCGGGATTGGGCTAGCTTATTTTGTTTACAATCGATTTGCTCCCGAAGGCGTGAAATTCCTTGCTTTCAGTTTGTTTATGGGAATTGCCCTGAGTATTACTGCTTTTCCAGTTCTGGCAAGAATCGTTCAGGAAAGAGGAATTCATAAAACGAAATTAGGGGCAATTGTTATTACGTGCGCTGCTGCCGATGATATTACCGCTTGGTGTATTCTGGCTGTGGTAATTGCAATTGTAAAAGCGGGAACTTTCGTCAGTTCATTATACATTATTATGCTGGCAGTACTTTATGTTGTTGCCATGATTTTTATTGTAAAGCCATTTTTGAAAAGAATTGGGGATTTGTATGGTTCAAAAGACACTATAATCAAACCGGTTGTGGCTATCTTTTTTCTGGTATTGATTCTTTCATCGTATGCTACTGAAGTGATTGGGATTCATGCATTATTTGGAGCGTTTATGGCGGGAGCTATTATGCCGGATGTCCCAAAATTCAGAACCATATTCATAGAGAAAGTTGAGGATGTTGCGTTGATACTTTTACTGCCTTTGTTCTTTGTGTTCACAGGTTTGAAAACCGAAATTGGCCTTATCAATGATCCTTATTTATGGAAAGTGACCGGTTTTATTATTTTGGTGGCCGTAGTGGGGAAATTTTTAGGAAGTGCTTTGGCAGCGAAATTTGTAGGGCAGAGTTGGCGAGACAGTTTGACCATTGGTGCCTTGATGAATACGCGTGGTTTAATGGAATTGATCGTTTTAAATATTGGATTAGAGCTTAAAGTTTTGACTCCCGAAGTGTTTACGATGATGGTAATCATGGCATTAGTGACCACTTTTATGACTGGACCAGCCTTGGATATAATCAATTATATCTTTAAAACTAAAGATGGTGTTGAAATTTTAGAGCAAACAAACCATAATAAATACCGAATTTTAATTTCGTTTGGGAACAATGAAAAAGGCAAATCCTTGTTGCGATTGGGGAATAGCTTGATAAAAAAACAAAAAGATTCTGCCAGTATTACGGTGATGCATTTGTCCTTAAGCGATGAGATGCATACTTTTAATATGGATGACAAAGAGAAAAATAGTTTTTATCCTATTGTTGAAGAATCCCAACTGTTAAATCAGGACATTACCACTATTTTTAAAGCAACCATGGATATTGAAACCGAAATCGCTGATGTTGCCAATCAAGGGGATTATGATTTGTTGTTGGTAGGTTTGGGAAAATCAATATTTGAAGGGACAATTCTTGGAAAAGTAATCGGTTTTACAACAAGAATAATCAACCCAGACCGTTTAATCGATAAGTTTATCGGGAAAGAAGGTTTGTTCGAAAACTCCCCTTTTGACGAAAGAACCAGACAGATTATTTCTAAAACCAAAATGCCAATAGGGATTTTGATCGATAAAGATTTACAGCACGTAAATCATGTTTTTATTCCAATTTTTAGCCCCGAAGATTCATTTGTGATTGATTATATCCAAAAATTAATTTACAACAACAATTCTAAAATTGTTATTTTGGATGTCAATGGGCATGTCAATACTAATTTTGTAATCAAGAGCGCTATTGATTCTTTGGAACAAAAATATCCGAAGAATATTGGTTTGATAACGGATAAAATAATTAAAAAAGAATTTTTAGACCAACAGGATTTAATGTTAATTAGTCTTGAAAGTTGGAAAGAATTAGTAGACTCCAGAAGTGACTGGTTGAGCGGCGTTCCTTCGGTATTAATTTTAAAACAATAATATGAACTGGATTTTATTAATTATAGGTGGGATTTTTGAAGTAGGTTTTGCAACTTGTTTGGGCAAAGCCAAAGAAAGTTCCGGAATGACAGCAACATTATGGTTGGGCGGATTCTTAATTTGCTTGGCAATAAGTATGGTATTGCTTTACAAAGCCACACAAACCCTGCCTATTGGAACAGCTTATGCCGTTTGGACAGGAATTGGAGCGGTGGGAACGGTTCTGGTTGGGATTTTTGTGTTTAAAGAACCTGCTGATTTCTGGCGAATTTTCTTCATCACCACTTTAATCAGTTCTATTATTGGGTTGAAATTCGTTTCGAGTCATTAAAGCCCCAGATTAAGAACGAAACTTATTTTGACAGCTATATTATCTTGAAATTTACTCAGCTGATTCGGGCCATAGCGGTAAAATCCGCCTAATCCCAAGCCGTTGTAAATTTGGTTGAGTTCTATTCCAGATTCGAAATAACCTTTGTTGAGGGTTTTATAATCCAATCCAACATGTTGTTTCGGTTTTTGTAAATTTCCCCAAGCCATTCTTGAAACGAGAACTAAAGAAGGTTTTACTTTTTTGAATAATGTTATGCGGCTAAAGCCATGTTTGAATTGAAAATAGGCGTATTCACTGGAGAAAAACTCATTGAAAAACATGGTTTCAAAACTGTTTTTTCCTGCAAAAGTCATTCTCTGCAGGATGGTTTCCTTGGTAATATTATTGGGAGAGGTATTGTACAAATGCGTCAGCGGCACGTCGCCAAAAGCATAACCGGCTTCGAAAAGTAAATTTGTTTTTTGACCGTTTAAATATTTTTTTTCATATTCTGTTTTGAAATCTAATTTGCTGAATTCAAAATCATTTTGCAAAACATTAGGTAAGGATTGTGTGTATTGAAAAGTAAATTTCGGGAAACGTTTTTCTACTTCAATTCGTCCCGTAGGCGTTTGCATGTAATCGCTAAACGGATTCCAGCGCAAAGAAACCATTGCGGTTGTCATTATGTAACTTGTATATAATTTCTCGTTTAGGTTGTATATATAATTGAATTTAGGTTCTATTGTGGCACGGGAAAGTTCCCATAAGCTTTCTGTTTTTGGGATAATTTTCGTTTCTATAAATGTTTTCCAGCTCACATAATTGTAAAATGTACTGATGTTTATTGGTCTTGGGTTATAGATTTTAAACGCTCTTTTGTCAATTGTAAACACGGTACTTGCAATTTCTCGAATGTCATCAGTATAGGAAACTCCAATCCAGGAATTAGAAAATTTGCCTACCCGAGCCGCCATTCCTAAATTATATTTGAAATTGCCATCCTTTGTTCCATAAGCGGTGTAGCCTTCGATTCTGTATTTTCTTGAAAACTGTTCATTGGTGACTCCGCCAATTCCCAATCTAAATCCTTCGTAATTATTATAGCTGAATAATTTGCGTAAGTCTAAATCGAATTTTCCAATGGGTAAATATCCATTGATGATTTTTCGTCCAAAACGGATGCGGCTTTCAATTCGTTTTTTAACTGAAATACTGTCCAGTGCCAAATACGTTTTTTGGCTTCGGCTGTCTAAACTGTCTTTTCGGTAGGCGTTCCAAAAACGTTCCGGTTTGTTAATCGCATCGTCTTTGATTTCGATATAAATAGCCGATTTTTTAATTTGTATCGGAATGTTATACTGAATTTCAAAATTGTTTGTGTGCGAAAGCAAATAGGTGAAATCCGAGGCAACTTTTTTTCTTTCTTTAAAATCTCGTTCTACATCGCCATCAAATTGAATGGTTCCGCCAAGGATTTTTATATCGTCATCATTTTTGCCCTTTACAATTTTAAAGGTTTTCTTCGTTGGAAACCATAATTTTTCATTGGGAATGTACTTAAAATCATGAATTCCGCTAATGTCAAGAACGCCTTTTATACGCATTACCGCTTTGGCGACAGCAAAATTATTTTGGTCAATATAAAGTACACCTTCCAGTCCTGATGCTCTTCTTTTTTTCTTGTTTTTAAAGTAAATCATGAAGGTATTTCGGCCATCAATGATGAGTGAATCCAAGAGCTTATAGTTGTAATCGTTTAGCGCATCATTGGCAATGGGGCTGTTGTATTTGGTTTCAAAAAGCTCGTAACTGGAATCGTAAATAGAGAAAGATTGCAAATTAAAAGCAATGATTTCATAAACAGGTTGCTTGAAACCAGCCATTTTGGTGCCTAATATTGTTTCTTTTAATCTGGCATTTGCAAATTGATATTGTGACACTTTTTCGGTTTGAAAAAGATGCTGTTTACTGATGACTTCTTTGAATTTATAATCGGAGGAGTCAATTTTTGAGAATCGTTTCCCAATATATTTTTGGACAAAAACAGAATCGATTCTTCCGTCAATGGAGTCAGGATTTGCAGTTACAATGAGTTTGTTATAGGATTTAAACTCAAAACTGCGGAGTTTTTTCTGGGGATTATTATTGTCTTTGTTTTCGATTGCCTTTCTGATAATTGCCAAAGCCGGGTTTTCATTTGAAATCCTCACTTCATTCAAATCATCCGTTTTTTGGGAAAGAACGACAACATAATAATTTTTATTTTTTTCGATGGCAATCCTAACTTTGGTGAAACCAATATAAGAAATATCAAAAGCTGTAATGGGAGTTGCAGTTACAATACTAAACTTTCCATCGACATCAGAGATGGTATTTAGGCCATTGTTTGTGGTAATCGTGGCAAACGGCAACGGTTTGTTGGTTGTGGATTCTTTTACAATTCCATTTACCTGGAATTGCGCCTGCAGCGAAAGCGTTAAAAAAAAGAATAACAAACACAATTGCTTCATAAATAGGGTTTAGTGCAAAACGGGTATAATCTCATTTTGGTATCACAAAAATAACAATAAAAAAATCCGTTCCCCTAAACGAACGGATTTTTAATATAGTTTGAAAGGGAATTACACCTTCATGATTTCAGCTTCTTTCACAGCTAAAAGTTCATCTATTTTCCTGATATAACTATTCGTTAAGTTTTGAACTTCTTCTTCGGCACTTTTACAAATGTCTTCTGATGTTCCTTCTTTTTCTAATTTCTTGATTTCAGTATTAGCATCTTTTCTGGCATTTCGGATACCCACTTTAGCATCTTCTGCTTCTACTTTGGCTTGTTTGGCAAGATCGCGTCTTCTTTCCTCAGTTAATGCGGGAACGCTTATGATAATTACATCACCGTTATTCATTGGGTTAAAACCAATGTTTGCCACCATAATTGCTTTTTCAATTACTTGTAGCATATTTTTTTCAAAAGGTTGTAACGTAATTGTTCTGGCATCAGGAACACTAATTTTTGATACTTGAGAAAGTGGTGTCGCAGATCCGTAATAATCTACAAAAACGCTTCCAAGCATTGCTGGAGATGCTTTTCCGGCACGAATATTCAAAAATTCTTTTTCTAAATGCGCAATAGAACCTGTCATAGATTCTTTAGTACTATCTAATATAAATTCAATTTCTTCAGTCATAATTTAGATCTTTGGATTATTAGATTTTTAGATCTTTAGACTGTCTGACAATCTAAAAGTCTAACAATCTAATTTGTCTATTTATAAATTTACTACGGTTCCTATATTTTCTCCATCGCAGATTTTCAATAGGTTTCCTACTTTGTTCATGTCGAAAACTACGATTGGTAATTTATTTTCTTGGCTTAATGTAAATGCAGTGGTGTCCATTACATTCAATCCTTTTTTAAGGACATCTTCAAAAGAGATATGGTCAAATTTCACGGCAGAAGCATTTTTCTCCGGATCACAATCATAGATGCCATCAACACGGGTTCCTTTCAGGATTACATCGGCATTGATTTCCACACCACGTAAAACGGCTGCAGTATCTGTTGTAAAATACGGGTTTCCGGTTCCTGCACCAAAAATCACAATTCTTCCTTTTTCAAGGTGACGCACCGCTCTTCTCTTAATATATGGCTCAGCAATCGCTTCAATTTTCAACGCAGTTTGTAAACGGGTAAGCATTCCTTTATCTTCCAGTGCGCCTTGTAAAGCCATTCCGTTGATAATTGTAGCCAGCATTCCCATATAATCGCCTTGCACTCTGTCCATCCCTGCGCTTGCTCCGGCAACTCCTCTAAAAATATTTCCACCACCTATTACAATGGCTATTTCTACTCCTTTTTCATGAATTTGCTTGATCTCATCAGCATATTCAGCTAATCTTTTTGGGTCAATTCCGTATTGCAAGTCGCCCATTAAAGCTTCTCCACTTAGTTTTAGAAGAATTCTTTTGTATTTCATGTGTGTGTTGAGTTGATTGGTGCAAATATAGAATATTCTTTTTTTTTAAAATAATGTTGCTTAAATTTTATAAATTAAGTTTTTCGTACGATTTTTTTGCGGCTTCATAGCCAATGTTGAAAACGGCATCCATCTTCACTTTGTTGGTTTCAAAGGTGCTGTAAAGGCATAAATCCTTTGGTTCAATAACCCAGTCACAAATATTGAATTTATGCATGTTTGAATTTGCCGAAAGAATATCAAAAGCCCGAGTGGTCACCGCTTTGATGGAATTTAAATCTTTAGCTTCTATTTTTTGAATCGGACTCACATAAACACCTATTAGTGTGTCACATTGTCCTTGTAAAATATCAGTGGGAAAATGATTCAATATACCGCCGTCACTGTATATTTTTCCTTTAATTTCATACGGAGACAAGATTCCTGGAAATGCTGAGGAAGCTAAAATAGCATCGATGATTTTTGTTTCCTGGTCAAATATTTTTAATTTTCCGCGAACCATATCGGTTGCCGTAATTTGAATCGGAATTTTTAAATCACCTAATGTAGCATCTTTAAAAATAGTGTGAAAATAAGTTTTGAAGGATTCAGAATCAATTAAACCTGCTTTTTTGAACGTTAAATGCTTCCAGTGAAAAAGGTATATCGATTTGAAAAATTCCAGAATTTCTTCGGGAGTTTTTCCCCAAGCATACATTGCACCAACAATTGAACCTGCGCTTGTTCCTGCTATTTGAGACGGACGGATGTTTTTTTCTTCTAAAAATTTAATCACACCAGCATGCGCTATACCCTTAGAACCTCCGCCGGAAAGTACCAATCCTATCGATTTTGTTTTTAAATCCATCTTTTTTATTTGTGATAAAATTACTCTTTTTGTGGAATTGAAAGTGACATATATCATATTTATGCTCCAATTTTATGGTAACTTTGTGAAAACAAATAATTCATTATGAAAATTCCAGTAGCTAAAGCATTGTTTAATAGTCATTCTTATCCGGAGTATAGAAAACTAGTTTCAGATTTATTACTGGAAGGAAAGTCAACCGGTAATGAACAATCTGAAGATTTAAAACAGTACAGTGAGTTAAATGAAACCCGAATGAATCGTTTGGATAAAACGATGAAAATTACCGAGGAAAATAGTCTGAAATTAAAGAACTTAAATAGTGAATACATTTGGTTAGTTATTTCCGAAGGATGGTGCGGTGATGCAGCCCAACTCTTGCCAGTTATTAATAAAATGGCGATTGATTCCGGTAAAATAGAATTGAAAATTGTTCTGCGTGATGAAAATGACGAATTGATGAAGTTGTTTTTGACCAATAAAAATAAATCAATTCCAATAGTGATTATAGTAGATAAAGAAACAGGAAGTGTTCTTGGAAAATGGGGTCCAAGACCCAAAGGTGCAACCGATTTAATTACGGATTATAAAAAGGAGTTTGGAGTTATTGACGAAACAGCAAAAACCAACTTGCAATTGTGGTATTTGCATGATAAAGGAATAAGCACCCAAAATGAATTGATTAACTTGATGCTTGATTTGGAAAGTTAACCGATTGTAATAGTTCTTGTCCTCTTAATGGTTTTTGGGGAGCGGCTCCCATGAAGTGCTCTTAAGACCTCTATTCTGTTTGGTGTAATTCTGTAAATGATAAGGTAAGAGCCAAGAATAATGTTACGGTATTTTTTAGTTTTGGTTTCAAGATGACGACATTCGGGATGAAGGAAATAGCTTTTTGATAATTCATCTAAACATGCGTAAATTTCTTCAATGAAATAATCGGCTAGTTTTAGACCGAAAGTTTCCTTACCGTATTCGTGGATAGAAGGGATGTCAACAAAATCAAAAAGTTTAGATGTTACTACTTTGAGATTTTCTTTCTCCATTCTTCAAAATGTTTTTTCGATTCCTCTAGAGTATAGAAAGTTCCCTCCTCCGCTTCTTTAATTAGAGAAGCAAATTTCTTTTGGGACATTGGTTTGCCCGGAATAGCAAGATTGTTAGAGTTATCTTTTTTCGTTTTCATAATAGTAAAATTAGTGAAAAGTATTGAAAATGAGTGTGATTTATGTAAATTATTCTTGATTTGGAACAATAGAATTTTAAAAATCACAAACATTCATAACTTTTGTGTCTCATAAATGCCCAAAAAGCTTTAGTACAGAACAAGAAATTAGTACCTAAATGTAAAATCTATAATGTAAAAAGTATATGAGGTTGTAAGTTTGTTTATATCAAATAATTAGGTTTATTTTTTTTATCATTTTTTTTTGTGTATCGAAAAAAAAATCGTAAATTGGTGACTGCCAACCAGGTCTATTGTTTGATTTACTTTTTTTATTGGTGTTTAAATATTGTTTCACAATCAAAAAAAACATCGTCATGAAAAAGCTATTTGAAAGGTTTTATGATTATTTGTCGAATTTACTATTTGGAGGTAAAAACGCAACTCATTATTAAACCAACGGCGAAGCCAAGTAGACAAAAAGAGTATGGATTAAAACTACTTTAACTTTTGAAAAGACACATCGCAAATTCAATTTTAATTTTGGATTTGTCATGTGTTTTTGCTTTTTGATTACAATACGGTGGTAAGACTTTGTTCGAATAAAGTCACATCCATTGCATCAGTCACATCATAATCTCCAATTTTTGTTCTGCGTAAAACGGTTAAATGGGAACCGGAATTCATCGCTTTCCCAAAATCAAAAGCCAGGGAGCGAATGTAAGTTCCTTTGCTGCAAACGACTCTGAAATCTATTTCCGGAAGCGCGATTCGGGTAATTTCAAATTCATGAATGGTTGTTTTTCTACTCGCGATTTCGATTGTTTCTCCAGCGCGTGCATGTTCGTACAAGCGAACACCATCTTTTTTTATGGCCGAAAAAATGGGAGGTTTTTGGTCTATTTCCCCTAAAAACTGTTTGACAGTTTCCTGAATTAAAGCTTCGTCAATATGTTCCGTCGGGAAAGTTTGGTCGATTTCAGTTTCTAAATCATACGAAGGCGTTGTGGCTCCAATATAGAAAGTTCCGGTATATTCTTTGGCTTGACCTTGAAGTTCGGTAATTCTTTTGGTAAATTTTCCGGTACAAACTAATAATAATCCGGTTGCCAAAGGATCTAAAGTTCCGGCATGACCAATCTTAAATTTTTTTGGAAGATTAATTTTGCTGATTAAAGCCCATTTCATTTTATTTACCGCTTGAAAAGAAGTCCAATTCAAGGGTTTGTCAATGAGTAAAATTTGTCCGTTTTGGTAATCTTCGGCTGTTTTCAATGGGAATTATTTTAAGAATGAAAAGTAGATCAATAAAAACACGCCTACTATTATTCGGTACCAACCCCAAGGTTTGAAACCGTATTTTTTGATGATTTCAATGAAGAATTTAATAGCGATAATGGCAACGATAAAAGCAACAACATTTCCTATCAAGAACAATTGTATGTTTTCGGTTGATTTTAAAATCAATTCGTAGCCTTTCATCTGTGACGTTTCGTAGGTTTTCAAGAATACGGAGTAGCACGTTACTGCCATCATCGTTGGAACCGCTAAAAAGAAAGAGAATTCCGCTGCAGCGTGACGCGTTAATCCTTGTTGCATGCCCCCAATTATCGAAGCGGCAGAACGACTTGTTCCGGGCATCATCGCTAAACATTGCCAAAAACCGATGGTTACTGCTTTTTTAATGGTGATGTCTTCTTCTTGAATAATCGTTGGACTTTGAAAACGACTGTCAATAAATAATAAAATGATTCCGCCTAAAATTAATACAATCGCAATGGGAATAGGATCTCCAAGAACTGCTTCAATCTTATCATCGAATAATTTCCCTAAAACCAAAGCTGGAATTACGGCGCAAATAAGTTTAATGTAAAAGTTGATTGCGACACTTTTTGAAGAGAAATCGAAAAATTTCTTCCAATACAAAGCGACAACAGCGAGAATGGCTCCAAATTGAATGGAAACCTGAAATAGTTTTACAAAATCATCCTCTTGAATTCCGAAATAAGAACTTAGAAAAACCATGTGAGCTGTTGAAGAAACAGGGAGATATTCTGTTAATCCTTCGATAACAGCAATTAAAAATGCTTGCAATGTATTCATTTATGCTTTTTTGGGATTCTTAAGAATGGCATAAATGGTAATTCCAAAGCCGATTAAAACGGTAGTTGGTGCCAATCGAATTCTTCTGAAATTAAAGATATCTTCATTGAAAACATTTGGGTCATCACTTCCTCCGCCAGCCATTAAAATAAATCCTAAGGCAATTACTCCAATCCCAATTAATAGAATTTTATAATTTATTTTGTCAAAAAGAAATTCTGGTTTCTGTTCGTTATCTTTCATACTGTTTTTTTAAATTCTGAAATGCTTCGCCCGTTCGCTATCGCTCGGGTCAAAAATCGTTAATCTGCTCCCGAAACTTCGGGACTAAAATTAATAAAGGTCGTCCGTTCTTAAATTCAAGAAACGTTGTGTTGCAAAATACGTGCTTAACCAGGTAATCAATATTCCAATTCCTAAAACGGTCAATAATACCAGTCCAATTAAAGCTTTGTCGTCAAGTATGCCAAGATTTGGAAAATTAGTTTGAACGTAAATCAAGACGCCAATTAATGCAATAATGGCAAGTCCTGCGCCAATCATTCCCAGTTTTATACTTCTTACCACAAATGGTTTTCTGATAAAGGCCTTGGTTGCACCTACCATTTGCATGGTTTTAATGATAAATCGGTTGGAGTGTATTGATAAACGTAACGAACTATTAATCAGTAATACGGCGATCATGGCTAAGAATCCACTGATTACCAGAATCCACATACTTACTTTTTTGATGTTGTCATTGACTAGATTCACTAATTGTTTGTCATACACAATATCCGAAACCATGGCGTTTTTGCGTAAGCGGGTTTCTATTTTTGCAATACTGTCTTTGATTACATAATCGGCTTTTAGGTGAATATCGTAGGAGTTTTGCAAAGGGTTTTCACCAAGAAATTCCATAAAATCTTCTCCAATAATATCCGTATGTTGTTTTGCGGCAGCTTCTTTAGTGACATAGTCGTATGATTTTGCAAAACGACTCGATTTTAATTCAGTTCCAAAAGCCTTCAGAATACTGTCATTCGCTTCTTTTTTGAAAAAAACGGTCATGGCAATATTTTCCTTGAAATCGTCAGCTAATTTTTTAGAATTTATAATAAAAAGACCCAACACACCCAATAGAAATAAAACCAAGAATACACTTAGCACTACTGAAAAATAAGAGGAAATTAATCTGCGTTTTTGAAATTTATCAAAGGAAGAGCTCATAGTTTATTGAAATTATTGGGTAAAAATAATAAAGAATTTCTTTATTTAAAGTTAATAACGCTCAAAGTTTTAACTTTCGTACAATAAACGTAAATTTGCGAGCTGAAATTTCGCAACCCATTCAGGGTTCAAAACCCTGAATGGGTTAAAATAAATAGCTAAATGACTTGAGTGTGCGAAAGCATGACTCCATTAAAAGAACAATTAAGAAAGTAGAATGAAATACAATCCGAACGAAATAGAGGCCAAATGGCAGAAATATTGGTTAGAAAACGAAACGTTTAAAGCCAAAAACAACTCAGAAAAACCTAAATATTACGTACTTGACATGTTTCCTTATCCATCTGGAGCGGGATTGCACGTAGGACATCCGCTGGGATATATCGCTTCTGATGTGTATTCCAGATACAAAAGACACCAAGGTTTTAACGTTTTGCATCCAATGGGATACGATAGTTTTGGATTGCCTGCGGAACAATATGCTATTCAAACGGGGCAACGTCCTGAAGATACGACTTCGGTAAATATTGACGGAGGAACGGATAAAGAAGGAAATAAAATTGCCGGATACAGAAAGCAATTGGATAAAATTGGATTCTCTTTCGATTGGAGTAGAGAAGTCCGCACTTCAAATCCAGATTATTACAAGCATACGCAATGGATTTTTATCCAATTATTCAATTCTTGGTACAATAAAAACAGCGATAAAGCAGAAGATATTTCGACTTTGGTTTCCGTTTTTTCAACAGAAGGAAATACAAATGTTAATGGGGTTTGCGATGAAAATATTGAAGCGTTTTCAGCAAATGAATGGAACGCTTTCGCAAAAGAACAGCAGGAGAAAATTTTGTTGCAATATAGATTGACCTATTTAGCCGAGACCGAAGTGAATTGGTGTCCGGGATTAGGGACGGTTTTGGCGAATGACGAAATTGTAAATGGTGTTTCAGAGCGTGGCGGTTTTACAGTAGTGCGCAAGAAAATGACCCAATGGAGCATGCGAATTTCGGCTTATGCAGAACGTTTATTGCAAGGCTTGAACGATATTGATTGGAGCGAAAGCATCAAGGAAAGTCAAAGAAACTGGATTGGAAAATCCGTTGGAGCGACAGTTTCTTTTAAAGTCGAAAGTCAAAAGTCTAACGTCGAAAGTGAGCAGCAATATATCGATGTGTTTACTACAAGACCTGATACTATTTTTGGAGTTACGTTTATGACATTGGCGCCAGAACACGAATTGGTTTCACAAATAACCACTCCGGAACAAAAAGCAGAAGTGGAAACCTACATAGAAAAAACGTCAAAACGTTCCGAAAGAGAGCGTATGGCCGATGTGAAAACCATTTCGGGAGTATTCACCGGAGCGTATGCGGAACATCCTTTCACGAAAGAACCAATTCCTGTTTGGATTGGGGATTATGTTTTGGCTGGCTACGGAACAGGTGCGGTTATGGCGGTTCCTTGTGGCGACGAAAGAGATTATGCTTTTGCAAATTTCTTCAAAGGTCAAAACGGAATGGCTGAAATCAAAAATATTTTTGATAAAGATATATCTGAAGCTGCTTTTGGAGCTAAAGAAGGTTTTCAATTAGTAGATTCTGATTTCCTAAATGGATTAGATTATAAAAAAGGAACTCAAAAAGTAATTGAGGAATTAGAAAAATTAAATCAAGGAAAAGGAAAAACGAATTACCGTTTGCGTGATGCCGTTTTCTCTCGCCAGCGTTATTGGGGAGAACCGTTTCCCGTATATTATGTGAATGGATTGCCGCAAATGATTGATGCGAAACATTTGCCAATCATTTTACCAGAAGTAGAGAAATATTTACCAACTGAAGAAGGTTTACCACCGTTAGGAAACGCTTTGGTTTGGGCTTGGAATACGGAAACCAATGGAGTAGTTAATACTGATTTAGTCGACAATAAAACAATTCATCCACTTGAATTGAACACGATGCCAGGTTGGGCGGGAAGTTCATGGTATTGGATGCGTTATATGGATGCGCACAACGAAAACGAATTTGCGAGCAAAGACGCATTGACATACTGGGAAAGCGTAGATTTATACATTGGCGGAAGCGAACACGCAACCGGGCATTTATTGTATTCCCGTTTTTGGAACAAATTCTTAAAAGACAAAGGTTTCGCACCTACCGAAGAACCATTCAAAAAACTGATTAATCAGGGAATGATTTTGGGGACAGGAGCATATTATCCATACTTTGATTATACCGTAGATGTTTCTATAAATACTGATAAAATAAAAGATTTTGATTTCAATATTCATCCAGTGAACGGCTTTCAAATTGTTTCAAATATTTTTAAAGTTGAAGAGAATAATCAGAGCGATAATTTTAAGTTTGAAACTCATAGCATAATTGATAAGGAGTTATTTAAAACAGAATTTCTTAAATTGTTTAAGAAAAAATTTAATTATGAAAAAATTCCTGATGAAAATATAAAATTTGAGATAGTAAACCGTTCAGCAGATTGTACGCCTAAAAGAATTCCTTATAAAAGTATTGATCCTAATTCTTTAGAAGTTTATATTGAAAAGGTAAGAGAAGATGCGATGTTTCCATTCGCAATTAAAATTTCAGATGAGAAACTATTAGCAACAACTGAAATTGGGAAAATGTCTAAAAGTTGGTTAAATGTTGTTAGTCCAGATGATATTTGTAACGAATACGGTGCGGATACATTGCGTTTGTATGAAATGTTCTTAGGGCCTTTGGAACAAGCAAAACCTTGGAACACGGCAGGTATTTCGGGAGTTTTTGGATTCCTGAAAAAACTGTGTCGTTTGTATTTTGATGATAATGGTTTGATTGTTACCAATGACGAACCAACCAAAGACAACTTAAAATCATTGCACAAAACCATCAAAAAAGTAGCAGAAGATATTGAAGGTTTCTCTTTCAATACATCGGTTTCTCAGTTTATGATTTGTGTGAATGAATTGTCAACTCAAAACTGTCATTCTCGTGCAATCTTAGAACCATTAGCAATTGTGATTTCGCCTTATGCGCCACACATCGCCGAAGAATTATGGTCGTTGTTAGGACATACAGGTTCGATTGCAACAGTTGCTTTTCCAATATTCGAGCCAGCACATTTGGTAGAAAGCAGCAAAGAATATCCGGTTTCTTTCAATGGAAAAATGCGTTTTACGATGGTTTTACCTTTGGATTTAACCAAGGAACAAATCGAGGAAATCGTAATGAAAGACGAAAGAACCATCAAACAATTAGAAGGAAGAACGCCAAACAAGGTGATTATTGTTCCGGGAAAAATTATCAATTTGGTGGGGTAAATTTTAATAACGTAACGTTGTAGAGACGCACTGCAGTGCGTCTCTACGGTGCGTCGGGTGCCTCTCTACAACAACAGATATATGAATCCAAATTCTATTTATTAGAATTTGGATTTTTTTATTCCCATTCATGAAATCCGCGCAAATTCGTTTCATCTGCGTTATCCGCGTTCCATTTTATGAATGCCAAATTGACATTGTAAAAAATTGGTTCAGATTTTGATGATTCTTTTATAACTTTAAACAATACAATTAAAAAACAAAAATATGGGAATGGGTTATTTGATTCTTGCCGGAGCAATTATGCTTTTCAGCTGGTTAGTTAGTTCAAGACTAAAAAGCAAATTTGAACATTATTCTAAATTACAATTACAAAACGGAATGTCTGGCGCTGAAATCGCCGAAAAAATGCTTGCCGATAACGGAATTCGCGATGTAAGAGTGATCTCTACACCGGGACGTTTGACGGATCATTACAATCCAGTAGATAAAACCGTGAATCTAAGTGAGGCGGTTTACAACCAACGAAATGCGGCTGCGGCTGCTGTTGCGGCGCACGAATGTGGTCACGCCGTGCAACATGCTGTGGGATACCAATGGTTGACGATGCGTTCTAAATTAGTACCAGTGGTGAATGTGGCATCAACGTATATGCAGTGGATTTTGCTTGCGGGAATCTTGATGATGAAGACTTTTCCACAATTATTATTGGTAGGAATTATTATTTTTGCGGCAACCACATTGTTCTCCATTGTTACTTTGCCAGTAGAATATGACGCGAGTCATCGTGCATTAGCTTGGTTAGAAAACAAAAGAATGCTGACACAACAAGAACAAGCGGGAGCAAAAGATTCGCTTAAATGGGCTGCCAGAACGTATGTCGTGGCTGCTTTGGGATCCATTGCAACACTGTTGTATTACGTTTCGATTTATATGGGAGGAAGAAGGAACTAGATTTTTAGATTGTTAGAAAATTAGATCTTTAGAGAATTATAGAAAAAACCGTCTTGTTATCTTAACGAGACGGTTTCCTTGTTTTAGAAATCTAACAATCCAATTATCTAAAAATCTGACTAAAGCTAAAGCTGAATCTGTCTGTCGATTTGTTGGTCTAAGGAAATGAAGGTTTCTGTTCTGGAAACACCTTCTATCGCTTGGATTTTGGTGTTGAGCAATTGCATTAAATGTTCGTTATCGCGACAAATAATTTTTATCAGTATCGACCAGTTTCCTGTGGTGTAATGGCATTCCAATACTTCAGGAATTTTCTTTAAATCACGCACTGCTTCTGGATTTCTGGCGGCTTTGTCCAGATAAATTCCAACAAAAGCCATCGTATTATACCCCAGGATTTTATTGTTTACCGTGAATTTTGATCCCGAAATAACGCCCGATTGTTCCAGTTTCCGCAAACGTTGATGAATTGCCGCTCCTGAAATTCCTATTTTATTGGCGATTTGAAGAATTGGTTTTCGGGCATCTTCCATAAGGTCGCGTAAAATTTCCTTGTCGATACCGTCAATTTCTACTATTAGGGAATTGATTTTCATGAGTTGTTATTTTAAACTAAAAGATAAAATTTAGTTTGAATTGGAAATCAAATTTAAGATAAAAACGATTAGTAAAAAGAATAGGATGCCATTTTTGTGATTTACGTCATAAAAAAAGCCATTCGGATTGCGAATGGCTTTTGTAATTGTATCTGAAAAGTAATTTTTTATTTCCCTTTATTAGCTTCAATAATGTATTTTTCCAAAGCCATTGTCATTGAAGGCGTTGCTGGTGTTGGAGCAAGAATATCCACTCTTAAACCGTGATCCAACGCTTCTTTTTGAGTAGTGCTTCCAAAAACTGCAATTCGAGTATTGTTTTGCTCGAAATCTGGGAAGTTCATAAACAATGATTTTATTCCAGTTGGGCTAAAGAAAGCCAAAACATCATAATATACATCGGCTAAATCGGATAAATCACTCATTACGGTACGGTAAAAAACCGCTGGTGTCCAGTCTACTTTTAATGCGTTCAGCGTTATTGGCGCATCGGCATTCAATTGGTCTGAAGCAGGTAATAAGAATTTTTCGTCTTTGTATTTTTTTATCAGCGGAGATAAATCAGCAAAATCTTTTGGTCCAACGTAGATTTTACGCTTTCTATACACTACGTATTTTTGCAGGTAAAAAGCAATAGCTTCGGATTGGCAGAAATATTTTAATCCTTCCGGAACTTTATAACGCATTTCGTCAGCCACTCTGAAAAAGTGATCTACAGCATTTTTACTCGTTAAAATAATAGCGGTGTAATGATTAAGATCAATTTTTTGAAGTCTAATCTCTTTTGCATTAACTCCTTCTACATGAATAAAAGGTCTGAAATCAATTTTTACTTTATGCTTTTGTTGAAGTTCAAAGTAAGGGGAATTCTCCACTTTAGGCTCGGGCTGTGACACCAAAATTGTTTTCACTTTCATATTTAACGGTTTCTAAGCACTCCCTTTTGTAAACCAATAATACATAAAATAATAGGGTGCTATTTCAAGAGCGCAAAGATATAAAATAAAATAAAACAACTTACCGAATATTATATTTTGATAATTTTTTATTGAAATCAAATAAGTTAAGATGTTGACTATCAATACTATGACTATAATTAGCAATAGAATATTTCTTGAAAAAGAGTCGTAATA
The DNA here is from genome assembly GCF_048286775.1 of Flavobacterium glycogeni. Lineage (NCBI taxonomy): Bacteria > Pseudomonadati > Bacteroidota > Flavobacteriia > Flavobacteriales > Flavobacteriaceae > Flavobacterium > Flavobacterium glycogeni. The sequence continues at coordinate 213,090 of NZ_JBLVPV010000003.1, read as the reverse complement.
AAACAAAATAATATTGAACGGCAGTATGAATAGTCCGATATAGGTTCTGTAAGTCACCTTTTGGAGGTTAAACTGGTCCATAAATTCTTCAATATTGAATGAAGTAGCTATTATTTTCTCTATCAAATATTTAGATAAAATAAAGAACGCTAGGAAAGTAAATATTTGAATATAAAGGATCCAATCTGTCTTTGAGGCGTGACCAAAATAGCTTAGCGCAATTTGAATGAAGAAAGCAAGCGAAATGACTTGGACAAAAAACAAGGAGATGGTGAAACCGCTTTTGAGGTGGCTGCTGTCTCTGTATACTTTGTTGTATTTGTTGGAAAAAATTAAATTGGCAAAATCACCGAATCTGTTTTCGAAAACAGATTTTGTAACAGCAATAATAGCAAATGACAGAACAAAAAGCACGGTTGCCCAGTCTTTGCTCTCAGTTATTCTTGGATGAAGTATATTTTCGATCATAACGCTGCAAAATTACTAATTTTTATATCATTCTTTTTATTATAATTTTATTAAGGATGAAATGGCATAAAAAGTTTACTTTTGCGGTGAAATTAGTCAAAATATGAATGATTGTATTGTTATAATTCCTACCTATAACGAAATTGAAAATATAGAAAGCATTATTCGATCGGTGTTTTCGCAACATAAATCTTTTCATGTTCTTATTATTGATGATAATTCGCCGGATCACACAGCTGATAAGGTCGTTTTACTTCAGTCAGAATTTGAGGGCAGATTATTTTTGGAAAAAAGAGAAAAGAAATCGGGTCTGGGAACGGCTTATGTTCATGGATTCAGATGGGCATTAGAGCATAAATATGATTTCATTTTTGAAATGGATGCTGATTTTTCCCATAATCCAAATGATTTAGAGAAATTATACAATGCATGTCATTTTGGCGATGCCGATTTAGCGATTGGATCCCGATACGTTACCGGAGTAAATGTTGTAAACTGGCCGTTGAGCCGTGTATTGATGTCCTATTTTGCATCGGTTTATGTACGAATGATTACCGGGATGAAGATTCATGATGCCACAGCAGGTTTCGTTTGTTACAAAAGAAACGTATTAGAGGATATCAATTTAGATAAAATAAAATTTGTTGGATACGCTTTTCAAATTGAAATGAAATACAGAACCTATTGTAAAAAATTTCAAATTGCTGAGGTTCCCATCATTTTTACCGATAGAACAAAAGGGCAATCCAAAATGAGTAACTCAATAATTGTTGAAGCCGTTTTTGGAGTTATTGCACTGAGATTAAAAAGATTAGTCAACACATTATAAGAAAAAGACAGGATGAACAGGGTTTTAATTAAGAATGCCAAAATAGTAAATGAAGGAGTGATTTTTGAGGGCGATGTATTAATTGAAAATGACTTAATTGTTGAGATTTCAGAAAGTATTAGTGCCAAATCCTCTCAATGTAAAATCATTGATGCCGAAGGGAATTATTTGATTCCGGGTGCAATTGATGATCAAGTGCATTTTAGAGAACCAGGGCTGACACACAAAGGAGACATAGAATCAGAATCTAAAGCGGCGGTTGCCGGTGGAATTACTTCCTATATCGAACAGCCCAACACGATTCCGAATGCGGTTACCCAAGAAATATTAGAGCAAAAATACGAGTTGGCCGCCCAAAAATCGTATGCGAATTATTCTTTTATGATGGGCGCAACCAACGATAATTTGGAAGAAGTTTTAAAAACAAATCCAAAAAATGTTGCCGGAATAAAAATATTTTTAGGCTCCTCAACAGGGAATATGTTGGTGGATAATGAAGCCACTTTAGAGAAAATATTTTCCAGTACACCCATGCTTATTGCGGTGCATTGTGAAGATGAAGCGACTATCAAAAATAATTTAGAGAAATACAAAGCAGAGTATGGAGAAGATGTTCCCGTTACGGTTCATCACCTTATCCGAAGCGAGGAAGCGTGTTATATTTCGTCTTCCAAAGCGGTTGCACTGGCTAAGAAAACAGGCGCTCGCTTGCATATTTTTCATCTTTCGACTGCCAAAGAAATGGATTTGTTTACAAACAAAATTCCTTTGGAAGACAAGAAAATTACTGCCGAAGTTTGTGTGCATCATTTATGGTTTACCAATGATGATTATGCTACTAAAGGCAATCTTATAAAATGGAATCCAGCTGTAAAAACGGCTAATGACAGAAAAGTGCTTTGGGAAGCATTGCTGGATGACAGAATTGATGTGATTGCAACGGATCACGCGCCACATACATTAGAAGAAAAAAAACAATCTTATTTGAATGCTCCTTCTGGCGGACCATTAGTGCAACATGCTGTTGTGGCTATGTTTGAAGCGCACCACCAAGGAAAAATAAGCATTGAAAAAATCGTGGAGAAGATGTGTCACAACCCAGCTAAAATTTTCAAAATAGAAAAACGTGGTTTTATCAAAGAAGGCTATTATGCGGATTTGGTAATTGTAAATTCAGGTTTGCCTTGGAGCGTAAAAAAAGAAAATATTTTGGCTAAATGTGGTTGGTCTCCATTTGAAGGTTTTACTTTTAAATCCAGAATTACCCATACTTTTGTAAACGGGCAATTGGTTTATACCGCTTTTAAAGTAAAAGATATTCGTGCAGGAAAACGTTTATTATTCGAAAGATAAAATTTCATAAATGAGAAAAATCATAGCACTTTTAACGATTGTAACACTATTTGTAAGCTGTAAAGACGAAGTGGTGAATAAGCCGGAACGACTTATAGAGAAGGATGTTATGGTTGATATTATGTATGATTTATCTATTTTGGAAGCTATAAGAAATCAAAATCCGGCTTCCTTGGATACCTTTAAAATAAATTCGAGAGATTATATTTTTAAAAAATATAAAATTGACAGTGTTCAATTTGCTAAAAGCAATGTATATTATGCATCTGATTATAATGAATATAAGAGCATGTTTGAACAAATCAGCAAGCGATTGGAAGTTAATAAAAACAGTATAGATTCTTTGGTCAAATTGAAAAAAAAGAAAAAGAATCCCATTATTAAAAAAAGAGCCAAGCAAGCTAAAATTGGCAGGGATACTATAAAATTAGAATAAGTAAAGAACTTAGAGATTAGAGATTTCTTTGATGTACTGGTTAATATTTATAAAATCAGTTTTCAAGGTGTCTTTAATCTTTTGGTTTGAATATATAGTTGTCGAATACGAAGCTTTTGCAGTTGTTCGAGTCAATTTTCTCTTCTGTTGAAAAACATTCGAAACAAACCAATCCAATCTCCAAAGCATTTCCATAAAAAAAGGTTTTGCATGAATTTCAGGTCGTTGCACACCCAATGAATCGGCCATAGTATTCAGAATATCACGGAAAACACTATTTTCTGCAATCAAGGTAAAGCGTTCATTCTTAATTTCGCTTTGCATTAATTGATGTGCAATTCGAACAACATCAGTAACGGCAACAAATCCCGTTGAACCCAGCGTGTAAAATTTCAATCCGTTTTTTACTTTCGTAAAAAGTTGTCCACTTCCTTGTTCTCTAAAACCGGGACCAAGAATAACGCCTGGATTTACAATTATTACATCTAATCCTTCTTGTTGTCCGCGCCAGATTTCCATTTCGGCTCCATATTTAGAAATGGCATAATCATTATGTGGCTTCTCCGGATTCCATTCGGTTTCTTCCGTGATGAATTTTTCATGAGGCAGTAAATCACCCAAAGTGGCAATGGAACTTACAAAACACAGTTTTTTTATTTCATAAGCAATGCAAAAATTCACAATATTCGCGGTGCCTTCAATATTGGTTTTTCGCAATGCATCTTCATCTTTTGGATCAAAAGAAATCAAAGCGGCACAATGGTAAACGGTGTCAATATTTTGGAAGGCAATTTCCAAAGAGGGAACTTCAGTAATATCTGCTTGAATCCATTCTATTTGCTCGAGCAAGGATTCTTTTTTATAGATAGCGAATAGGGATTTGGTCTTTTCAATCGAAGCGACACTTCGATAAATAGCACGTACTTTTTCTTCATTATCAATTAAATGAAGCAATAAATGTGCGCCTACTAAACCAGTTCCTCCTGTGACTAAAATCATTTGGTAAAGATAATTAGATTGTTGGATTTTTAGACAGATAGATTTTCAAATTATGCAATTAAAGCTATCTTTGTGAAAATTGATTTTTATAAAATGAAAAATATTATTTCCGAATTACAATGGCGTGGCTTAGTTCACGACATCATGCCTGGAACTGAAGAGCAACTTTTAAAAGAAATGACAACTACTTATATAGGATTTGATCCAACATCAGATTCCTTGCATATTGGGAGTTTAGTGCCTATAATACTTTTAGTTCATTTGAAAAATTTTGGACATAAACCTATTGCATTGGTTGGTGGAGCAACAGGAATGATTGGAGATCCATCTGGAAAATCGGATGAGAGAAATCTCTTGGATGAAGCGACTTTGAATCATAATGTAGAGGGAATAAAAAGTATTTTATCTCGATTTTTGGATTTTAATTCTAAGGAAATAAATGCGCCAGTTCTGGTAAATAATTACGATTGGATGAAGAATTTGTCATTCATTAATTTCGCTCGTGATGTGGGTAAACGAATCACGGTGAATTATATGATGGCCAAAGATTCTGTAAAGAAAAGATTGGCTGGTGAAGGCGAAGGAATGTCTTTTACCGAGTTTACGTACCAATTAATTCAAGGTTATGATTTTTACCATTTGCATAAAGAATACAATTGTTTATTGCAAATGGGAGGTTCTGACCAATGGGGAAATATTACAACCGGAACGGAATTAGTGAGACGAATGAATTCAGAAGGAGCCAAAGCATACGCGATGACTTGTCCGTTAATTACAAAAGCAGACGGTTCAAAATTCGGAAAATCCGAAGGTGGAAATATTTGGTTGACAGCAGATAAAACTTCTGTATATAAATTTTACCAGTTTTGGTTGAATACTACCGATGTTGATGCGGAAAAATACATTAAGATTTTTACTTTTTTAGACAAAGAAACAATAGATAAACTTATTGAAGAGCATAAAACAGCACCACATTTAAGAATGTTACAACGCAAATTAGCCGAAGAATTAACTGTTTTTGTACATTCTGCAGCCGATTTAGAAAATGCGATAAAAGCGTCGAATATTTTGTTCGGGAATTCTACTTCAGATGATTTGAAACAATTAGACGAAGCCACTTTCTTAGATGTTTTTGATGGTGTTCCTCAAGCGGAAATCAGCAGAAACGAAATCGAAGCCGGACTTGATATTGTTGCTGTTTTGAATGAAAAAACAGGTTTTATGAAATCCAATGGTGAAGCAAGACGCGCTTTGACGGCTAATTCTATTTCAGTAAATAAAGAGAAAGTTGCCGAAGATTTTGTGCTTTTAACCAAAGATTTAATCAACAATCAGTTTGTATTGTTGCAAAGTGGAAAGAAAAATTATTTTGTGGTGAGAATTGTTTAACTGTTTATTTGGTTAACCGATTAAACAATTAACCGATAATCTTTTTCAAATCACCATCAAGTTACAACCTCGAATATCAGAATTATCAAAACGTCCCAATACCTCGAAAGAGTTGTTGGGATTTTTTTTGCCCAAATCCTGCGTAGCAATAAACGAACAAGAATTAATGTTAGCCAAATCAATGACGTTGATTCCGCCCGTTTTTCCGTCTTGAATATAAGTCAAAGCATCTTCAGTGTCACGAACGAGGATTTGTATCCAAGAAGGGCATTCAAATACACCGTTTCCTAAAGAATAGGCTTGCGAAAGCAATTCGGTCATTCCATATTCTGAATGAATGGCTGTAACTCCAAATCCTTTACACAATTGTTCGTGTAATTCTTCCCGAATCATTTCTTTACGTTTGCCTTTCATACCACCCGTTTCCATGATAATGGTATGTTGCAGTTGAAACTCATGTTTCTCGATTAAATCCAATAAAGCAAAAGTAACACCAATCAGAATGACATTTTGACCGGCTTGGTCTAAAGCTATGAGTTTAGCAATCAGTTCGTCATGATTGTGCAGGTAAAAACCGCTTTCGGGATGATTGGATAATTCAATTAAATCCTTGACCATGTAAATTAAGGAAGAACCCTCTCTTTCCAGATAGGATGGGAGCAAGGCTAAAACAACATAATCTTCAATGTTTCCATAAAATTGAGAAAATCCTTTGCGGTAACTTTCTTCATACAAGGTAACATCAGTAACCAAATGTTTGCTGGTAATCATTCCGGTTGTTCCGCTGCTGGTAAAGGTTTCCTGAATTGGATTGGTATTAGAAACCACTTCATGACTCTTAAAGAACTGAATCGGTAAAAATGGAATCTGCTGTAATGATTTTACTTTATGAGGATCTGTTTTCAAAAAATTGCAAAATTCTTGATAGACCAAGTTGTTTTCGTATTGGAAACGAAACACTTTCAAGGCGATTTTCTCAAACTGTTTTTGACTGGAAATGGCAAATATATCGGAGGATGTAATCAAGAATTTTTTTGTAAAAGTAATCAAAATTTTTAAGGGAAGCCCATTAACAAAATAGCAATAGTCTGTTTTTTGGAATCCATTGCATTAGAATTCTGCATAAAAAAAGCCCCAATAGGAATTGGAGCTTTTGTATTTAAATGTTGACGTATTATCGTATAATTAATTTTCTGGTGGCAGATGCCTCTTTTTCATTAATCTTTATAATGTAGACACCTGAAGTTAGATTAGAGACATTAAGTTCCCTAGAACTAAGCATTGTTTGGAGCACTTTTTTTCCTAAAACATCAAAGATAATGATTTCTTTATCCAAGTCATTTTTTGAAGTAATGTAGACTTTGCCATTACTCACAGGGTTCGGGTACAAGCTTAAACCTTCAATTACGGCGGTTTCTTGTGTTTTTGGTTGTTGCTTAGTTTCCTGAGCACTAGCGCTCATAGAGAATAAAAAAACCAATAAGATGGTGATATAAAAGTAGTTTTTTGCCATTGGATTAGTTTGAATAGTAAATATACAAAAAATAATTCAAAAAGCGTACCAAAAAAAATGCCTTTCATAATGAAAGGCATTTAGTATTTATTTTGGGAGAAAATTATTTGATTAATGTTGCTCCATTTACAGATGACCAGTTTCCAGCAGTTAAGCTTGCACCTGTAGCTGTAGTTGTTACACCCCAGTTTGCTGCAGGAGAAAAGCTAGCTGTAGTAACTGTAAATGTTGAAGCTCCAGATATAAATGTGTTATCAGAGTTATTGATAGTTACGTTTGTCAATTTTATTTTACCACCAACTACTTGATTGTTGTATGTAGTTATATCTCTAATTTGCAATACACCACCATTTTTAGCTGTAGGGGTAGTTTGATTTTTGTAACCGTCAATAAGGATATTACTGTAGTCACCATTTCCTTCAGCTTTGAACTGTATCGCATCTAACTGGATTTCAGTTTGTGCTTCTGTTACAGTACCTGCAGCTCTTTTTAGAGTGATATTAGTTACTTTTGGAAAAAATGCGTTGTTCACGCCTTTTGCTTCAATTTCCATACCGTAGTTTGCCGCGCCTTCTTGGTAAGCATACCAGTTAGTGCTTTCTTGACCTCTCCATCCATCTTGCCAGTCAAAAGAATCATCAGAATTCCCGTAAGATATTGCATTCTTTAAACTTACAGTTCCACCGTAAAACTCAAATCCATCATCATTACCTTTATACGAAACTAGATTTTCTAGTATAGTTCCTGATCCTACTGAATAAAAAGAGAATCCATTTTGTTCTTTATTGTTTTGAGTGATTACTTGACCTGCGTATTCTACTCTTACGAATTTTAATGTCCCACCGTTGTGAGTTGCATTAGAACCACCATAAGGTAAAACTAAACCATCTTCAGAGGTAGCAGTTTGAGGCGCAGCAGCTGTAGCAGAGTTTACTATTGGAGCATCTCCGTACATAATAATTCCACCCCATGATCCAGGGGCTTTTGTTGTTGCTGTAAATACAATTGGCTCTGCAGCCGTTCCTATTGCAATTAATTTTCCACCATTTAAAATTACGAATGCATCTTCTCCATTACTTGGATCAGCTGTTATCGTAGAACCAGCTTCAAATGTAATTGTCACTCCTGAAGCAACCTTTGCGAAACCTTTAAGGGTATAATTACCAAACGCATACGTTTTAGACACTGTTAAATCACCTGTTATTTCTCCTGTTACTGGAGTCTTTACAGTTTCTCCAGTATCATCATCACTTGAACAAGAAGTAAAGATTAAAGCAATAAAAGCTAGGCTTAATGCGAACTTTTTCATAATAATTTTTTTTAATTTTCTAATTTTCTAATTTTAATTTCGTTTTGTAAAAATACTTTATATGTCTCAGAGCAACCTATGTAAATTGTTACCAAATAGTAATCAAATAGCTATTTAAACATTAATGTAATGTTAAGAATTACAGGTTAAAATGTATAAGATACATTCATAGAAAACCCTGTTCCTCTTTTAAAATCTTTTACAGTTAAGTCTTGTTCAATAATTGGAATTTTACTGTCCTCTCCTAATTTGATACTGTACTTAGGATTTAGAATGTTATCAATAGAAAATTTAGCATCCCAGTTCTTTCCTATTTTATTGCTCCACACTAAATCTAGTTTACTAAAAGGTTGTTCATAATAGTGATCTAATCCGTTAGTTCCTACTGCAAATATTCTTTTTCCGTAAACATTATAAACTAAAGACACTGTGTTACTCCAATTCTTTGAAAATTCAAAGTCGTATTTTAAATCAGCGTTAATTAACCATGGTGAGGCACCTTGCAATTGTCTGTCTGGATTAGTTTCAGCTGAATTTCTTTTGCTTATAGTAACCTTTGAGTACATCAAAGAAGTATTAAAGCCCATCGATAAATTTTTGAATTTTTCAGAAACTCGATCAAGTTGAACCAAAAATTCTAATTCAGCTCCAAAAAGCACAGCTTTATCAGAGTTGTCGTATGTTATAATTTGCCCACCGCTACCAGCTGATTGTGTAAACAATCTCTCAATTGGGTTTTGAATTAATTTTGAAAATGTAGTAAAAGCAATCAGTTCCTTAGCAGTAGGAAACAATTCATATTTCAAATCGAAATTATAATTATCACTATTTATAATATTGGTATTTCCATTTTCAATAGTTCCATCTAAGTTTACAAACTCTAATGGATACGCTTCCATGATTACTGGTCTAGTAATGGTTTTTGCAGCAGCAAATCTTAAATTTGAAGTATCGTTAAATTTGTACTTCATGTTTAAAGATGGTAGTATATCAAGACCAGTAACTGTCTTTTTTTGAAATGGGTCGTCAAAAGATCCTGGATTTCTAAATTTTGTTTCTCTGCTGCTTTGTTCTACTCTAACTCCTACATTTAATTCATATGCTTCGCTTAATTTCAATGCCAAGTCTGAATAACCTGCATTTACAAATTCGAATAACTTAGCTTTGTAAGTGGAGTTTGTTCCTTCGCGGTATGTAAAATCACCATTTGACAAAGCCGTTGCTAAGGTGCCATCAGGAGTATTTGTATTAAATGTTGCAGCATTAGAATTTAATCTTTCAGAAACTAAAAATCTGAAAGTTGATTCCATGCTATTTACATAAGAGTTATATCCTACAGTAAGTTTGTGATTGTCTTTTGATTCTGATTTACCAAACTTCCAGTTGTACTCTAGCATACCTGAAACGTGGAATTTCCCATCTACATCAAAAGTTTGTCTGTATAAACTATTTCCAGTGTAACTAATTGCGGTCGTATTTTCATCTAACAAAACCCCTTTGTATGATTTTCTATCTGGTAATTGAAAACTCGTCTTTGTGAACGAAATGCCCGCCTTAATGTTTTTTCTATCGTCAGTAGAAAGTTTATAGTTTCCTAGTAATTGTGAGTTTAAAAAGTCTGTCTGTGTAAGTTGATTTAAACGTATAAATGCGTTATTATTTACTGGAGCCGCATTAGTATAACCCAATTGGTCTTGGATCATGTTTTCAGTTGACTTTAAATAAAATGTATTGGAAGTTAAGTCTAATCTTTCTGTTTTATAATTTAATGCAATTAAAGCGGATGAGTTTGTAATATATTTATATTGTTTATTATACAAATTGTTGTCATATATTCCTTGACCAATATTGAAAAAACGATCTACTCCTTCTCTGTATTGAAATTTATTATCAAAATTAAATGACATCAAATATTGTAAAGAATTATTGTTTTTTCCAAAGGTGAATTTTTCTGAATTTAAAATTCCAAAACTTGTGTTTAACGGTGATTTACTTTGTTCTACATCATATCCTGAACCAAATTGTTTCAACGATTCATCTACTGTTAAAACACGGTTGCTAGGAACGCTTCCCAATACACTTGGAAAATCTCTCTCGTTTCCTGAGAATCCAAAGAAATCTCCCGTTGAAGTCCCGTCCTTAGAGGTTAAGAATTTGCGTAAATTGTTGTTAGTGGTATATCCGGCACCAAAATTAATTTTGGTTAAATTCTTTGATCCTTTAGAAGTAGCTATGTTAAAAGTTCCTCCAGCAAAATCTCCATATAAATTGGTATTGAACGTTTTATATGTTTCAATAACTCCAACGATGTCTGTTGGAAATAAGTCTAATGGGATTATTTTTTTAAAAGGATTGTTAGACGGTACAGCTAAGTCGTTGATAAGTAGGTTGTTATATCGATCTTCTAAACCTCTAACAAACAGTCCTCTACCGTCTACTTTAGTGATTCCGGTTACTTTTGTTAGACCTTCTTCTACATCGCTTACTCCTTTTGCAGAAAGTTCTTGGGCTCCTATCGATTGTTTTATTACAACAGCATTTTTTTGCTCTAACAGTAAAACTGTTGCTTTTTCTCTACTAGCTTTACCTTTTACGATAACATCTTCTAGTTTGTAGCTCCCGGAACCTAACGCTTTATTTGCGGTTACGGTTTCATTGGCAATTACTGTTACAGGAATCTCTACAGATTCATAACCAACAAAACTAAGTTGTAATGTATAGCTTCCAGGTAGTATTGTGATGGTGTATTTACCATCAATATCAGTATTTGTTCCTATATTTGTTCCTTTAATAAGAACGTTAGCAAAAGGTAATGACTGATTATTAGCATCTTTGTCTGTTAAGATCCCAGAAATTGTTCCTTTATTCTGTGAAAAAGAAATAGCTGTTATTAATAACGTGAAAAATAGTAACTTGAATTTCATTTGGTTTTAATTTTTTTGCAAAGTAACGCCTGAAATGTAAAATGTAAGTTACTGACTTGTTATGGTTATGTTTTGTTTTGGGTGTCAAGATCACCCCAATATTAAATTATGGTTAACACCATTTGAATACCCCATTTATGATTACATTTACAATTCAAAAATAATTTTTGGCGCTTTATGAAGAAAAAAAACACGAAGATTCTACTAGTAGACGACGAACCAGATATTCTAGAAATTGTAGGGTATAACTTGGCTCAAGAGGGATATCAAATCTTTACTGCAGCAAATGGGAGAGAGGCAATAGCAAAAGCTAAAAAAGAAATGCCAGACCTTATTATAATGGATGTAATGATGCCGGAAATGGACGGAATGGAGGCTTGTGAGAATATCCGGAAGATTCCTGAGCTCAGTAATGTAATCATTACTTTTTTGACGGCCAGAAGCGAAGATTACTCTCAAGTTGCAGGCTTTGACGCTGGTGCGGATGATTACATCACAAAGCCAATTAAACCTAAATTATTAGTCAGTAAAGTAAAAGCATTATTACGCCGATTAAAAGAACAGGAGCAGAACAGCGAAACACTTAATGTAGGCGGAATCGAAATAAATCGCGAAGAATACAAAATCGTTAAAGATAATATTGAAATCGCATTGCCTCGAAAAGAATTTGAATTGTTCTATCTGCTTGCTTCAAAACCGGGGAAAGTATTCAAACGAGATGAGATCCTGGACAAAGTTTGGGGTAATGAAGTAGTTGTTGGTGGAAGAACGATTGATGTTCATATCAGAAAATTACGAGAAAAAATTGGAGAAGAATTGTTTAAAACAATAAAAGGAGTTGGCTATAAGTTTGAAGTATAAATGACAATAAATTTTAAAAAAACATATCGTTTTGCCGTAAAGTCAGCGCTTTACATTACTCTTTTTTCTACCGGATTAGTTGGTTTTCTGACCTATTTATTTTTCACCTTTTCGTATCGTTTTTGTTTGATTTTTGCAATTGCGATTGCTACTTTTTCATTTATTGTCATACAATATCGGGTGGAGCGCTTTATCTATAAAAAGGTAAAAAAAATATACGATGATGTCTCTTTGTTAGAATCAAGCACTTTCAGGAATCAGCCCATTACAACAGATATGGCAACGCTAACACGCGAAGTGAAGAAGTTTGCTACCGATAAAAAGTTAGAAATAGAAACTTTAAAAGTTCGTGAAGAATATAGAAGAGAGTTTCTTGGGAATGTTTCCCACGAGCTCAAAACACCCCTTTTTATGGTTCAGGGGTATTTGTCAACCCTGCTCGACGGAGCCATGAGCGATAAAACAATTCGAAAAAAATATTTAGAGCGTGCCGAAAAAGGGGTCGAAAGGCTGATTTATATCGTACAAGATTTAGACATGATTTCTAAACTTGAAATTGGAGATTTGAACTTGGAAATTGCCGAATTTGACATTGTTAAATTAGTTCAAAATGTCTTTGATTTGCTCGAAATGAAAGCTTCCAAGAAAGATATTCTATTGATGTTTGATATGCGATACAACAAGCCCGTTATGGTGCTTGGTGATCAGGAAAAAATCCAACAAGTAGTCATGAATCTTGTTGTAAATTCAATCAAATACGGAAAGCTAAAGGGTTCTACCGAAGTAAGTATTGAGGATTTGACTGATGAAAAAGTCATCGTTCGAATAACCGATAATGGCGAAGGAATTGATAAAAAAAATATTTCGAGAATTTTCGAACGTTTTTATAGAGTAGACAAAAGTGGTGCAAGAACCGAAGGTGGTTCCGGTTTGGGATTATCCATTGTAAAGCATATTATCGAAGCGCACAATGAGAAAATTTATGTAAATAGTAAATTTGGAATTGGATCCGAATTTTCTTTTACACTTGAAAAATCAAATAAACGCGGTAAATAATAGTAGAGTCAAATGTCATTTTAAAGTTAGGTAATTTTTAATATAACATGAAGGTTTTTGTTTGGTGTAAAAGAGGTATATTTGTAACTAGTTAATAAGCAATAGATTAATATTTATTCGTAACAATTTAGTAACATTAGTTTTTAATTAAATTAACAATTGCGTAATGTTTAATTAACATTACGCAATCACCTTTGGGGTACTAAACAAACAACATTTAATCGTGAAAAAAATAGTATTAATTATTGCAAATATATTTGTAGTAAATCTAGCAGCTGCACAAGTTACTCCTGTTGTGGAAAGTTCTAAAAAAACGGAAATTCCTCCACAAACAGTTCCTTTAAGTAAAGAGGAGCTTACTAAATCCATAGTTCATGTTTTGGACTCCATCAAAAAAGTAAAGGATGCCCAAGAAATAAGTAAGGAGAAAAAAGAACAATGGTATGATAAAATCAGCATAAGGGGTTATGTGCAGGTAAGATACAATGGATTGTTTTCTTCTAATGACAAAGTTTCCTGTGATCAATGTGATAGATCTTGGGGAACAACATCAACAGCCATTGATGCAAAATCGAATAACGGTCTTTTTATAAGAAGAGCTCGTGTCGTATTTTCAGGGCAAATTCATCCTAATGTATATTTTTATATTCAACCGGACTTTGCAAGTTCGCCTTCATCTAGTGTGAATAATAATAATTTTGTCCAACTCAGAGATGCGTATTTTGATTTATCATTTGACGCCAAGAGAGAGTACAGAGTCAGAATAGGACAAAGTAAAGTGCCTTTTGGATTTGAAAATTTGCAGTCAAGCCAAAACCGATTGACTTTAGATCGTAATGATGCTTTGAATAGTGCAGTGGCAAACGAAAGAGATCTAGGGGTGTTTTTTTACTGGGCTCCAAGTAAAATCAGAGATCGTTTTGCGATGCTGGTAAAAGATGGATATAAAGGTTCCGGAGATTATGGAGTATTCGCGTTTGGTGCCTATAACGGACAAACAGCCAACAGGTCAGAAGGAAATAGAAACTTGCACGTAGTGACAAGAGTAAGTTATCCTTTTGAAATTGGGAGTCAAATTATAGAGCCGGGCATACAAGCTTACACTGGGAAATGGGCTTTTTCTAATAATGAACTTTCTACAGGAGTGACTACACCAAACAGGCAAAATACAATAGATCAAAGGGTTGCGGCTTCTTTTATTCTTTACCCTAAACCGTTTGGGTTACAGGCAGAATATAATATTGGGAAAGGACCACGTTATGATAAAGTGACTAATAGGGTAGAAGCTTCTGATTTAGAAGGCGGTTATGTAACCTTAAATTACAAATGGGATTTACCTAAAAACCAATATATTTATCCTTTTGCCAAATTCCAATATTATGATGGCGGAAAGAAATTTGAGAAAGACGCCAGAAGTTATGTTGTAAGAGATTATGAACTTGGAATTGAATGGCAGCCTATTAAAGCATTTGAACTAGTAGCAGAATGGGTGATTGCTGATAGAACGTTTGAAGACAGTGCGCTTCCAAATAACAGACAACGAGGTAATTTATTGCGATTACAGGCTCAGTTCAACTTTTAATATATTGTTATCATTTATTTTGGATGGATTAAATAATTATTAAAATAAGCTAAATAATAAAGATAGTATAATACTGGCTTAACATATTGTTAATGTAGTGCACGTACTTTTGTACAAATTTATAAATAACCATAAGATGACTATCAAAACGAAATTATTCTTAATGTTACCTTTAATTGGAATGTTAAGTTGCGGTAAAGCAAAAAATGAAGATAAAGGAACTGAAGGTAAAGCAACGGCTACGACATCAGTTACAATCAAAGGAAGTGATACCGTTTTGCCATTGGCACAGAAAGAGGCTGAGGAAATGATGAAAACAAATCCCGAAGTTAGTGTTACTATAGTAGGAGGAGGAACCGGAGTTGGTGTTACCGCTCTTTTAGACGGAACCACGGATATCGCAATGGCTTCCAGAGATTTAAAAACAGAAGAAAAATTAAAATTTTCTGAAGCCAAAAAAGAAATCGAAAAAGTGACTGTTGCCTTTGATGCTTTAGCGGTTATTGTTAATCCGGCTAATAAAGTAGGTCAGTTAACACGTGAGCAATTGGAAAAAATCTATACAGGAGAAATCAAAAACTGGAAAGAAGTAGGTGGTGAAGACGCAAAAATTGTAGCGTATTCAAGAGAATCTTCTTCAGGAACGTATGAGTTCTTTAAAGAAGAAGTAATGGATAAAAAAAATTACGCTTCTGATATCTTGAGTATGCCTGCAACAGGAGCGATTGTTCAGGCAGTAAGTCAAACAAAAGGAGCTATCGGGTATGTTGGATTAGCGTATGAGACTAAAGAAGTAAAACAACTTTCTGTTTCTTATGACCAAGGGAAGACCTTTGTTGCTCCAAGTGTAGCTTCTGCAAAAGACAAAAGCTACCCAATTTCAAGACCATTATTCTATATTTTTGATAAAGTAAATGCTGCAAAAGTAAAAGCGGTCGTGGATTTTGCTTTGTCACCAGAGGGACAAAAAATTGTTTCTGAAGTAGGTTATGTGCCGTTAAATTAATAAGGTTTGTTTTTAAGTTATAAAAGGCTGTCCGTTTTGGGCAGCCTTTTTTGTTACTTCATTTTCGAGGATTTTTTTTATGGAAAGCGGAAACGATTTGCGTACTTTTATACTTAACTTTAAATTAACACAAGGTTAATATATAAAACACATTCGAAATATAAGGCTCATGTACTTTTGCCGTTAAAATAAACTATAGATTTGAAAACAGATTTTAAAAAAATAAAAGAGAAAATAATAGAGACCATATTAATGCTAAGTAGTGCTGCTACTAGTATTACTGTTGTTTTGATTGTTTTTTTTCTATTTATTGAAGGCGCGGGAGTTTTTACCAAAAAACCTATTGAGGAAGGTTTTTTGTTGGCAGTACATTCGACTAATCCAATACAAAAATTAGAGCCTTCGCAGGTAAAAGATATTTTTGATCAAAAAATCACCAATTGGAAACAGTTAGGCGGAAAAAACGAACCTATCGTTTTGTTTAGAACCGAAGATATTACGGAATTTTATTCTGAAGCCGAATTGGGCGAAAACTTCGAACATTTTCCTACAAAAATAGATGAGTATGTTTCAAAAACGCCTGGCGTAATTGCGTTTTTTTCGGATAAATACAAAGCGAAAAATTTTCATGGAAAAGAATTAGAAATCAACAAAATTAAAATTTTTGAATTTCTTTCCGGAGAAGAATGGTTTCCAACCGCACAACCCATTGCGCAAATGGGAGTTAAGGCATTGATTTATGGTACGCTATGGGTCAGTTTTGGAGCAATACTATTGGCATTGCCAATTGGCTTGGCAGCGGCTATCTATTTGAGTGAAATAGCCAGAAAAAGAACGCGAAATGTTTTAAAACCGCTCATCGAATTATTGGCAGGAATTCCATCGGTGGTGTATGGCTTTTTCGGATTAGTGGTCATTGTGCCCTTAATTCAAAGTGTTTTCGGATTACCCGTCGGAGAAACAGGATTGGCGGGAAGTATTGTTTTGGCTATTATGGCATTGCCAACGATTATCACCATTTCGGAAGATGCAATGCGTACGACTCCGCGTGCTATGAAAGAAGCCAGCTTGGCATTGGGAGCGAGTCATTGGCAAACAATATATAAAGTAGTAATTCCTTATTCGGCTTCTGGGATTACTGCTGGAGCCATTTTAGGAATTGGACGTGCTATTGGTGAAACCATGGCAGTTTTAATGGTAACGGGTAATGCGGCCATAATTCCGCATACACTTTTAGCTCCGTTAAGAACCATTCCGGCTACCATTGCGGCCGAATTGGGTGAAGCTGCAAATGGCGGATTGCATTATCAATCGTTGTTTGCCTTAGGATGTATTCTATTCCTGATTACTTTCTGCATAAATATGTTGGTAGAGTTGGTTACCAATAGAGGATCCCATAAAAAACATTAAAAGATGAATAAAGAAATTCGTTTAGCAAAACAAAAAAGAAGAAACCAAAAAATTGCTTTTGGACTATTTCAATTCACCAGCTATGCCGTTGTGGGTCTTTTATTTGTAATATTGGCTTTCATAGTAATAAAAGGAATTGGCGTTATCAGTTGGGAGTTTATTACGGAAATGCCTAAAGAAGGGATGACTCAGGGAGGGATTTTTCCTGCGATAGTAGGAACACTTTGTTTGGTTTTTGGAAGTATGATTTTTGCCTTTCCTGTGGGTGTTTTGGCCGCTATTTATATGAATGAATATGTAAAAGATGGTTGGATAAAAAAAATTATCAAGCAAATGACCAATAACCTGGCCGGAGTTCCATCGATAGTTTTTGGACTTTTCGGGATGGCGTTGTTTGTTAATAAACTGGAATTTGGAGATTCCCTTTTGGCGGGGTCTTTAACCTTAGGATTGTTGGTTTTACCGGTGGTAATCAGGACTACCGAAGAATCATTAAAGTCGGTGGATGATACTTTTAGACAAGCCAGTTTGGGTTTGGGAGCCAGTAAATGGCAAACGACCAGTGAAGTGGTTTTTCCTATTGCGTTTCCAAATATCATTACGGGGCTAATTCTTTCCATAGGTAGGGTTTCCGGGGAAACGGCACCAATTTTATTTACCGTTGCGGCTTATTTTTTGCCAAAATTACCCACTTCAATTTTCGACCAGGCCATGGCGTTGCCGTATCATTTATACGTGATTTCAACCAGTGGAACAAATATAGAAGCATCTCGGGCAATGGCTTATGGGACGGCACTTATTTTAATTATAATCGTATTAATTTCTAATTTATTGGCGAATGCGCTTCGTAAATATTTTGGAAAAAAAGTAAAAATGAATTAATATGCACAAAATAGAATCAAAAAACATCAATTTTTATTACGGAGAAACCCAAGCTTTGCATGACGTTTCGCTGTCAATGAAAGAAAATACCGTTACCGCATTAATTGGACCTTCCGGTTGTGGGAAATCGACGTATCTGCGTTTACTGAATCGGATGAATGATTTGATTGATAATACGAATCTAACGGGTACGATTTTGATCGATGGGCAAGATATTTATGCAAAAAACACCAATGTAGATGATTTGCGTAAAAATGTCGGGATGGTATTTCAAAAACCAAATCCGTTTCCCAAATCCATTTTTGAAAATGTGGCGTATGGTTTAAAAGTAAACGGAATTACCGATAAAAAAATAATTGAAGAGCGCGTGATTACCTCTATTGAACAAGTGGCGCTTTGGGGAGAAGTGAAAGACAAATTGAAGAAGTCGGCTTTTGAACTTTCAGGAGGACAACAACAACGTTTGTGCATTGCACGCGCATTAGCAATTCAGCCTTCAATACTGTTAATGGACGAGCCTACTTCGGCTTTGGATCCAATTTCTACCTCCAAAATTGAAGAACTTATTTACGAATTAAAAAATAAATATACAATCGTTATCGTAACACACAATATGCAGCAAGCAGGACGTGTGAGTGATACTACTGCTTTTTTCTACATGGGCGAATTGATTGAATATGATAAAACAAAAACTATATTTACAAAACCGTCACAAAAACAAACGGAAGATTATATAACAGGAAGATTTGGATAAGATTGATTTTGATTTGTATTCAGAATCGTTTAATTTTAAATCTTTTAAATCTCTAAAAAATGGGGTCACACATAGAAACAGAACTGGGAAAGCTTAAGGGCATAATAATAAAAATAGGAAATTTAGCGGAAAGTCAGGTGACTGAGGCTGTCAAAGCATTACTTTCAGAACCTGTCACAGAAGGTAAAGAAGTGAAAAAAACAGAAAACAAGATTGATAGACTGGATGTTAAGATTGATGAGGTTTGTCAAAGTATTTTTGCCTTGCATCAGCCAGTCGCTTCTGATTTACGTTTTATTATGTCAGCCATGCAGATTAGCAATGAGATAGAAAGAATAGGTGATTTGGCCATAAGCATCATAAAGAAATCTAAAAATATTAAAGATAAACATGACTTAATTGTTAAGTTTAGTATTGCTGATATTGCCAGACAAGTGGAGACTATTACAATAAAAACAAATGAATGTTTTTTAACTCGTAATGAAAGTACGATTGGTGAGATTTTCATATTGAATAATACCATAAAAAATGAAAGTGATGAAGCCATTCACAATATTATAAATGAAATGAAGATCAATTCTAAAACGGTAGTTTCAGGAACAAATCTTGTGATTGTTTTAAAACATTTGGAACGTATTTCGGAGCATTGTACAAATATTGCAGAGTGTGTTTATTTTATGATTAATGCCAAAATTATCAAACACGAAAAATTTGGTGACAAAAAATTTGACTCCGATAATCTGGATTAATTTTTCAGATTTTTTATAAAAACACACTAATTATATACTTTGAAAGTATGGTAATTAGTGTGCTTTTTGATTATGGAAGGAACCTAAATTAGGGCTTGTGTATTTGAAGTGTTTTACAAATTACAGTTGTAATAACGATTAATTTTTTTCAAAAACTTGGAATACTGTTTTCCAGTCTAATGTAGTGTCTAATCGAGGCAATCCTTTATATTCTTCAATCTCTTGGATATTTTCCATTCTAAAATCATCTTGCGTAGCATAAGGAACCAGGCCTTCTTTCTTCAGTTTTTTGGCTAAATATTCTTGTTCATATTGTCCTGGTGTTGGAATAAAAAAAGATTTTTTTCGCAGTTGTACCAAATCCATGATTGTAGTATATCCGGAGCGGCAAAGGACCATTTCACTTTCATTAAAAGCCTGTTCCAGTTCGGTTGAATTCATGAAGTTGTAATAAGTAATAGTACCAACTACAGTTGTTTTTTGTTCCTTTTCTATATTTCCTTCAATGAAAATTACATTGCCGTTGTATTTAAGGATTTCTTTTTTTAAATGTTTTTCTAACATGCCACGTTGAGGTTCGGGACCAGAGAGAATCACCAGTAAATCATATTTTTTTGGTAGCAATTTCTTTTGGAGCCTGCTTAAAGGGCCAATGTATTTTGCCTTGAGATTTGGATTGTCAATATGGCCTAGTTTGCCTGTCAAATTTGGAGTTCCCGCAAGATCAGGAACCCAACATTCGGTGTATTTTTTTATAATATATTGATGTATTTTACTGGTTATCCAAGTGGTATTTCCTGTCATCACATTCAATTGATGGGTGATAAATACGGAGGGCACATTCTTGCTGAAAACCCCCAATCTATTATCCGAAATAATTCCGTCTATTGCATATTTTTCAATCCAATTTTGAATTATTTTTTTTTCTTCCAAAATGGCTCTAACCATTTTTGGACCATTTTTTATTAATTTCCATTTAAAATTGGCACCATTTTTAGCATATTCAATTTGATAGGATGGCAGTTCCAGTGTTTGGATGTTGGGAAATTCTTTTCGCAGTAACTCAAGAGCAATGCCATCAGAAGCAATTATTGGGATGTAGTTGTTATCTTGTAAAGCTCTAATGATTGGAATGCAACGGGTGGCATGGCCTAAACCCCAGTTTAAAGGTGCAATCAAAATAGTTTTAGGGGCGGTTTTTATATCCATTTCTAAGTGTATCAAATGTTTTTTATAGGTGAAAGATACATAAGTTAAGCCCTTTTTTGTATTTGCAAAATATTACTAAACTATTAAGTTATTAAATACTATTTCAGATTGTTTTTTCTCTTTTTTTATGGACTAAAATAAAGAAAGGCTGCCTTTTTGCAGACAGCCTCTTTCAAGATACTTTCTGTAAAAAATTATTCTTGTATATAGGTTTTATTTCCGTTTGAGTTAATGTAATATTTTCCTCCTCGAGGACCAGTATATACTTTTTTGCCATTGTATTCACCTGTTATTTTGTCGGCTACTTTAGGTGCTTTTTCATTGGTTTCCCTAATTTTTTTTACTGATTTTGTACTGACAGCTTTTTCTTTTACTGTTGTTTTAGCCGCCGCTGCTTTATCTTTTGCAGTTTCTGTTTTATCTTTTGCTGTTTTCTTAGACGCAGTTGCTTTCTCTTTAGTTGTAGCTGCTTTATCTTTTATAGTTTCGGCTTTCTCTTTAACTGTTTTTTTAGCTACTTTTTCTTTTGCAGTTTCTACTTTTTCTTTAGCTAAAGTTGCTTTTTCTTTTGCAGTTTCTGATTTATTTTTAGCTGTTTTTTTAGAAGTAGCTGCTTTATCTTTTGCAGTTTCCGCTTTTTCTTTGGCTATAGCCGCCTTATCTTTCGCTATTTTTTTAGCTGCTTCATCTTTTGCAGTTTCCACTTTTTCTTTAGCTAAAGTTGCTTTTTCTTTTGCAGTTTCTAATTTCTTTTTAGCTGTTTTTTTAGAAGTAGCTGCTTTATCTTTTGCAGTTTCCGCTTTTTCTTTGGCTATAGCCGCCTTATCTTTCGCTGCTTCGGCTTTTTCTTTTTTGGCTTTAGCCAATTTTTCAGTTTTAGCTTTTGCTGCTTTCTTTTCAGCTGCAGTTTCTTGTGCTTGTAAGTTTACTGACAAAATAATTACAAAACATAACAACAGTAATTTTTTCATAATAGTTTGATTTTAAATTTTATACAATAAAAATAATAAAATATAATCATATTTGTAAAGTCATTAGATGAAATTGTTTCAAATTTCAACATTAAAAATAAGCTCTCAATTGAACATTTCCGGTATGAATGGCTTGGCTTGTTTCACTTTTTCGTCCTTGATAATTGAAATTAATGTCTAAAAATTGTGTGATGTTTTTTTGCAAAAGCAATCTCCAAGTCAAGTTCTGCCCGGTTTGTAAACCTTCGAGCATTTGAAATCCAACCGAAGAAAATTCATTTCCTTCAAATTTATTTTGGTAAAAAGAAACTTCTCCATTCAGCGTTATTTTTTTATCACTGGCATAGGAAAAGGAAGTTCCAAAGCGGGATTGTAGTAGTGTTTCGAAAATTCCAATTTGATTCTCTTTACTTTGCAATTCATAAAAGAGATCCCAACTGGTGTTTTTAGAGAATAAATAACTGATTTTTGGAGCCAATTGGTATCCGTTTATATCATAATTTTTTTCTGGAAAATTCTCTGATTGAATGGTTGTTTGGATTGTTTTAGCAAAAAAACCAAACAGCCAACTTTTTTGGTGCAAATGTCCATACTGCAATTGATGCGAACTGTTTGTGGCTTCTTGCGAACCTATCGACAACAAGTTTTTCGTTTTATTTTGAAGATAAGAATAGGTAATCGAATGGTTTTGCTTTCCTCTATTGTAAAACAAGCTATTCCTCAAGCTGGAATTTAATCCCAGTACATTTTCATTGGAACCGCCAAACGGGTTTAATTCAAAATTATCTCCGTCACTTCTCGTTTTTCTGTCAATTATAAATGCGGTTTGATTATAGAAATAAGAGAGTAATTTTTTTATTCCTTTTTCATTTTGCCATTGATTTGGGTTTAATGTCACGGATTGTGAGAATTTATTTTGATGTGTTTTTATATAAATCCGATTGGGTAAAAATACTCTGATAAATTTTGCCTGATCGATAAATGGAGCAACTTCAAACTCCTGTAATTCCTGAATTCCATTGCCGTTATAATCATTCCAAGTATAAACGCCCTGACCTGCGGAGACTTCGAGATAGGTAAATTCCTGTTGCGGAATGGTTCCTGAATTCGTTTCATAAACCGTTGTGCTTTGGATTAATTGATTGAAGAAACGATCCGTGTACACTATTCTAGAATTTAATGAAGGTTCTTTTTTTCTTGCGGCATCTACAAAATCCAAGATTCTGTAATTGACATAAAGGGACAAGTCACTTTTATTGGTTTGAATTAATTTAGATTTCAGCATAAAAGTCTGGGAAGAATTTACCCGCTGAATCAAGCCATTTTGAAGGCTGTCATTAGTCCTTCTTAAATATCCCAATTCTACAAAAACTTTAGTGCTGTCGCCACGACCGGTAAAAAAACCATATTCCGTAAATTTCTGGCTTAACGTCGAAAATTGATTTGTTGCTTTATCTTTTTCTTGATTATCCTCTAAACGCAAGCTGGAACCAACCCAATTTTTATCGAAATGAAAACGCATTTGGGATTGGTTTCTTAAAAATTTCGACGATAAAACACTGCCATCGCTTTTTAGAAAACTGCCTTGGTTTTGAAAGGTCCATTTTTTTATTCGAAACAAACCATTTAAAAGATGTCTGCTGCCTGAAAAATTTTCAGAGAAATCCAGTTTTTCAAACTGATACAACAGTAGTCCTTTAGTAATAGATTTTGGTTCTGGATTTAAGTCCAATTGCAAACCGGAAACTAATAAACTTTGATTTCCAATAGCGGCGGTTCCTAAATTCCAATCCCTATCGAATTCTATATTGTACAGTCGTTCCACGGATCTGAAATCTTTTTGTATAAATTGATAATTGGCAAAAGCATCAACCTGCCATTTTTTTGAAAAAAGCCGTTGTTTTGCATTGATTTTTCCTGCTAAGCCTTGATTGTTGGCGTCATCAATGGATGAAAATAAATTTTTATCATTGTTGCTAAGGCCAATTTCAAAATCGACAGCCGTTTTTTCATTGGGTTTGTATTTTCCCAAAAAGGTGGCAACTTGAATTTTTGTTGGCGCAATGAGCTGAATTATTGGTTCATAATTTCCTTGAGGAATCCCATTTATAGGTTCTATATATTCATAAACTCGGGTAATGGTAGTTGAATTTGTTACGATATAATTCCCATTATTGGTTCCTGCCAAAGTGAATCGGACATTGAATAATTCCTGTTGGGCATCATTTGAGTATTCGAAAATTTCAACGGCATTAACTATCGTTTTACGATACAACACTTTGTTTTCGGAGTAGGAATCAGCATAGACAGAAGGCGCTGTCATTAAATCAGGATTATCTCCTGAATTGACTAAAATCTGAGCTTGTTCTTTCGATAAATTTTGTTGTAGCGGTTGGTTTTTCAAGTCGTTTTCCGAATATAAATACCCTCCAAAACTCCATTTTTCATTTTCATGTGTGGCGCCTGCATAGGTTACAAAACGGGTGTAATTCCTATCAGAATATTGATATTCTATGGCAATCCGCATTTCAGAAGTTATGGTGAAAAGTGGCGTAAATACAATTTCACCGGCATTGTAATCTATCGTATAATCATTGTTTTCGCCTCGTTTCAGTAAAATACCATTTACATAAACCCGCTCTGAACCCGAAACAACCAGTACATATAATTCTCCATTTTGTCCTTTTAATTTGTAAGGACCTTGATTGCCTTCTTGTCCCACAAAATTACTTTTGGCATATTGTCCCCGAACTAATGCTGCTGATGCAAATACATTCGTTTTGTTTTCTTCGGTTCCAAAGTTGAAATTAGTCGCCAGTCCCTGTACTTTTTTATTGAAATTGAGGAATTGGGTTTTCTTGTTTTCCAGAAAAATATCTCCAGCTCGAATGTTCCATTGGTCACTGAATAACTCCATGAAAACATTGTCAAACTGATCCAGTTTTTGAGAATAGCCGCCATCCTGCAAGGGAATATTACTGTCTTGAATGGAGGCTCTTAAACTTACTTTTTCGGAAATTTTTCCTGTAATTTGTAGATCTAAATTAGAGTTCAAAACGGCATTTTGATTGTTTCCTATGGTAATGCCACGGGTAATGCTTCCGGAAGTATTCAAACCGTCAAAAGGAACATTTTTCTTTAGATTTTTCTCTTCAATTTTATACAGATTCCCAGTCCCAGCTTCATTACTGACGACTCTGCTGGGATCGTAAATGCGGTATTCTTTGGTTAGTATTTCAGGAAATTTAAGATAGTGTATCGTAAGCGAATCGGAGTTAAAAGCGCTGTTTTCCTTTAAAATCAGAGTTCCTTTTTTGAAATTTATTTTAAATAAAGTGCTGTCGATGGGTTTTCCATTGGCGTCAAGCAATTTGAAAAAACTGGAATTAATGCTTTCTTTTTCGATGTAAATCGTGTCGCGGGAAGGAAGGATTTTTTTGGTTTTGTACAGCGAATTAATTTCCTGAGCATGGAGCCCAGAAAAACAGCCTATTACAATCCAAAAAAGTAATTTTTTCAACATAAATACTATAACTCGAAAGTATCAAAAGTAGTACTTATAATCCGATAATTAGAAAATGCGGCAATCAGAAAATCAGGGAATAGATAAATAGATGTATTTTGGTTTAGTGCCTTTATTTATATGCTTTGGAACAATAAAAAATGGGAATCAAAATTAAATTTCGATTCCCATTTTTAATATTGTTGAAACAGTTTTTAAACTTCTTTAGTGATTACTTGCATGGTTTCACGACTGACTTGTTTCAATAAAACTACTTTGTTTTCCTCAACAGTTTGAGCTGCTTTGTCGTTGAAATGTCGGATAGTATATAAGGTTACATTCTCGTCGTAATCCACTTTAAATTTTTTAGATAAAATGGCGTTCAGCGCTTTAAAATTGTCAAATTTATCCTCCACACATACAGAAAAACTAATCGCAGAATTCTGGATTAAGTTTACTTTTATTTTAAATTGGTGAAACAAAGAAAAAATCTCGCTGATGTTTTCTTCCATAATGAAAGAGAAATCTATAGAAGAAAGCGAAATCAAAAGTTGGTTTCTTTTGACAATAAAACAAGGTAAATACGGTTCTAAATCGACACCTTTAGAAACACTTGTCCCTTTTAATAATGGGTTTATAAATGATTTTACATACAAAGGAATTTCCTTTTTCTGTAAAGGTTGCAGCGTTTTTGGGTGGATAACCGTTGCGCCGTAAAAAGCTAATTCAATGGCCTCGCGATACGAAATCTGATTTAATAAACTCGCGTTTTCAAAATATCTCGGGTCTGCATTCATTACTCCGGGGACATCTTTCCAGATGGTTACGCTTTCGGCATTTAAGCAATACGCAAAAATTGCAGCCGTATAATCGGAGCCTTCACGACCTAAAGTGGTGGTGAAATTATTCTCATCTGAACCCAAGAAACCTTGTGTGATATTTAATATTTTTCGTTTTACGTTTTTAGAAATGTTTTTCTGTGTCAATTCCCAGTCTACTTCCGCATCTCTATAATTTGCGTCTGTTTTTATGAAATTACGCACATCCAGCCATTGCGTTTTTATTCCCATGAAATTCATGAAATGACTAAGAATAGTTGTCGAAATTAATTCACCATAACTTACAATCTGGTCGTAAACAAAATTATAGTTGGGAGATTTATTATGTGTCAGGAAATATTCTAAATCAGCAAATTGAGTATTTACAGCGGCAAAAACTTCGTTTTTGTCATCTTCAAATAAATCCATCAAAATTTGATTGTGGTATTTTTTTACTTCTTGGACTGATGAATTTAACTCAGCCGATTTGTCGAAATAGTTTTTTATGACAATTTCCAGTGCATTCGTCGTTTTTCCCATTGCAGAAACCACCAACAATACATCTTCGTAACCCACTTTTTGTAAAACGTCATATACGTTTTTAATTCCTGCGGCATCTTTTACAGAAGCTCCTCCAAATTTGAATACTCTCATGTTTTTAATTTAAATTTCAAAAAATAAATTTCAATTTCAATTTCAATATCAATGTGAAATTTGATAGCTAGAGTTTGAAATTTTAATAATTAGAATTTGTTGTTTATTTTTTTTGACATTGATTTTTGTTATTGCCATTGATATTTTTTTCTAAAAAAGCATCAATCCCTGCTTCATCCATTTGTACAACATCCCAGTCCCGTAGCACTTTTGCACCTGATTTTTCATAGAATTCTATTGCCGGAGTATTCCAGTCCAATACATTCCATTCCACTCTTCGAACCTGATCTTTTTTACCCTGTTTTATAATTTCAGAATATAAAGCATATCCAAGTCCGGTTCCACGCATTTTGTCTTTTACCACTAAATCTTCTAAATGAATTGTTTTTCCTTTCCAGGTCGAATAACGGTAATAGTACAATGCGATACCAACGATTTCGTCATCAGCTTCAGCTACAAAAACATGAAAGAGAGGAACAGGGCCAAAACCATCCCGAATTAAATCGTCAACAGTTACAAGAACAGCATCTGGCTCGTTTTCAAATTCGGCTAATTCTTGGATAAGACCTAAAACAGCGTGCATATCTTGGGGTTCTCCTCTTCTAATATTCATACGTAGTTTATATTTATATTTATTTTGAATATGGAATTCGCATTACTGTATCGGCGTTTTTATCAGACTCCCATACTGCTCATTTCATAAATTTTTATTTTAATGCTTCAAAAATGCAATAAAACTGCATTTTTACGTATTAATTTTGTGTTTTAATGAGCAAATATACAATACTGATAAACTAAGTAAATATTATTCAAATCATTTTCACAAAAAAAACGATATTTGTGACTTCAAAACAACTACATCGATTTCTTAATGGAAGAACGCAACAAAACACTAGGAGAATTTATCATTGAAAACCAAAACGCTTTTCAATATTCGTCAGGCGAATTATCCCGAATCATTAACTCCATCCGACTGGCTGCCAAAGTGGTCAATTATAAAGTAAACAAAGCTGGATTAGTTGATATTGTGGGTGCTGCCGGAGAACAAAACATACAAGGAGAAGACCAGCAAAAACTCGATGTTTATGCGAATGAAGTTTTTATTCAAACTTTAATCAATCGTGAAATTGTATGTGGTATTGCTTCCGAAGAGAATGATGATTTTATCACTGTAGAAGGAAGTGACAACAGTCATAATAACAAATATGTGGTTTTAATGGATCCGCTTGACGGTTCATCAAATATTGATGTAAATGTTTCGGTTGGAACTATATTTTCGGTTTATAGAAGAGTTACTCCAATAGGAACTCCAGTTACCATTGAAGATTTTTTACAGCCGGGAATCAATCAGGTTGCGGCGGGATATGTTATTTACGGAACCTCGACGATGTTGGTTTATACAACAGGACACGGAGTGAACGGATTTACGTTGAATCCAGCGATTGGAACCTTTTATTTATCGCATCCAAAAATGCAATTTCCAACTGACGGCCATATTTATTCCATTAACGAAGGGAACTATGTTCATTTTCCGCAAGGAGTAAAAGATTATATAAAATATTGTCAGTTAGAAGAAGGTGACAGGCCTTATACTTCAAGATATATAGGGAGTTTAGTCTCGGATATTCATAGAAATATGATTAAAGGCGGGATTTATTTATATCCTACGAGTTCTAAAGCACCAAAAGGAAAATTAAGATTGTTATATGAATGCAATCCGTTAGCTTTTATTGCTGAACAAGCGGGAGGAAAAGCCTCAGATGGTTTTAATAGAATCATGGAAATTGAACCGACGGAATTACATCAAAGGGTGCCGTTCTTTTGCGGAAGCTACAACATGGTGGAAAAAGCGGAAGAATTTATGCATAAAGCTAAATTAAGCAAATACTAAAATTCAAGTTTAATAAAAAAGCTCCCAGATTTCTGGGAGCTTTTTTTATACTTTGCAATTACTTGTTCATGTTTTGCATTTCGAAAAGGAAAGTATCTATATCGACTTTTCTATCTACTAATTTAAGTGCTTTATGTATAATGTAATCTACATTTTCAGCATTAAAGCCTAGTGCTACTCCAATTTTTCTTAATAATAATTCTTGTGTGTCGCCTAACTGATGATCCACATGAACCATTCTCGATAAATCAAACAAACGCTCCAGTCTTTGCTCATGTAAATAAGGAGGGTTTATGGGATATTTTAATGGGTTTTCTAAAATTTCTTCATATTCTGCTTGAGAAATTTCTAATCGAACAGCCAGTTTGTCTAAAAATAGTTTCTCTTCTGGAGCAAACTTATCGTCAGCCAGTGCTACACGAACAATAGCTGAAAAATGACCTTTATTTCTTTGTTTGAATTCGCTATCAAATAAATCTGAAAATGACATAATTATTGTTTTTTTATCTTACAAAGATAAATCTATTTTTAAATTAATGATTTTAATTTTTTTATATTTTTTCTTTGAATCTGATCTCTTTTGAATTGCATTTATTTAAATAATCAAATCAATCATTTTCAAAATTAATCGTAAGTTTACAACCCCTTTATCAACCTAATAAATTACCTATGTCAGAATTTTGGATTTACTTTCAAATAGGATTAAAACACGTTTTAGATATTCATGCGTATGACCATGTTTTATTTTTAATAGCATTGGCGATTCCTTTCTCTTTTAAGGATTGGAAGCGAATTGTGCTTCTGGTGACGCTTTTTACCATTGGACATACGATGGCTTTAATGCTTTCTGTTTTTGGTATAGTTGCGATTAAAGGGAATGTTGTCGAATTGTTAATTCCAATAACGATATTGATAACGGCGTTGTTTAATCTTTTTACGGCGGGAAAATCTAGCAAGAAAGAAAGTATAAATTTGGTGTTTTTCATCACACTTTTCTTTGGAATTATTCATGGATTGGGTTTTTCAAATTATTTCAAATCAATTCTTGGGGGTGATGCTATCGCTAAAATAGTACCATTGTCAGAATTTGCATTAGGAATTGAAGCGGCCCAGATTGTAGTAGTTTTTGTGGTTTTGATTTTGTCGTATATTGTTCAAACCGTTTTTAGATTCTCGAAACGCGATTGGACTTTAGTGATGTCGGCATTTATAATAGGAGTAGTGATACCAATGATTGTTGAAAGTGAAATCTGGATTAGATAAAAATGAACGAAAAAAAATTAAATAAATACGATAAAGCGTATCTTAGAATTGCCAAAGAATGGGGGCTTCTGTCATATTGTAAACGCAAACAAGTTGGTGCGATTATTGTGCGAGATAGAATGATAATCTCTGATGGTTACAACGGAACGCCATCTGGTTTTGAAAATTGTTGTGAAGATGAAGAAGGATTGACGCGTTGGGATGTTTTACATGCTGAGGCAAATGCGATTCTGAAAGTGGCACGATCCACACAATCCTGTGAAGGAGCTACTTTGTATATTACGCTTTCGCCTTGTAAAGAATGCAGCAAATTGATTCATCAATCCGGAATAAAAAGAGTGGTGTATCAGAATGGATACCGTGACGATTCAGGAATTCAGTTCCTTATAAAAGCTGGAGTAGAGGTAGAACATATCCCAATATTAGAAGAATAAATATTGTCTTCGTATGAAATATAACGTAAAATATTTGCCTATTATTATCTTCTCAACACTCGCTTTGGGTGTTGTGCTGGGCGGAATGTTGAATTTTCCTAACGCAGCTGATTTTTCTGCCAAGAACAATTCTAGAAGCAAGCTCAATAAACTGATTGATTTTATTGACAATGAATACGTCGATGATATTAATACGGATTCTATTGTAAACCTTACCGTAGATAATATTCTGGCGCAACTCGACCCGCATTCCGTATATATTCCGCCAAGCGATCAGCTGGAAGTGGTAGAAAGCATGAAAGGAAATTTTGTGGGAATAGGCGTGAATTTTTATATGTACAACGATTCAGTTGCGGTTATAAAGCCAGTTGAAAATGGCCCTTCGGCAAAAGCTGGAATAAAGGCAGGCGACCGAATTTTGTATGCCGATAAAACGAAATTATTTGGGCGAAAATTGCCAAGTGACAGTTTGTATTCTAAATTGAAAGGAACGGTGGGTTCTGATATTGAATTGACTATCTACAGAAAATCGGAAGGCAAAAAACTAAAAGTAAAAATAAAACGGGATGTAATTCCTCTAAAAAGTGTCGATGCGGCGTTGCTTTTGAGTAATAAAACGGGCTATATTAAAATAAACAGATTTGCCGAAACTACCTATAGAGAGTTTATGGCGGGTTTAGTTAAACTCAAACAACAAGGTGCGAAATCACTCGTAATTGATGTTCGTGATAATGGTGGCGGTTATATGGAAGAAGCGATTGCTATTGCCGATGAATTATTACAGGATAAACAACTGATCGTTTTCACCAAAAATAAAAACGGGAATATAGACAAAACATTTGCAACCAAGAAAGGCAGTTTTGAAAACGGAAACGTATTTGTTTTAATCAATGAAAACAGTGCTTCAGCCAGTGAAATTCTAGCGGGCGCCATTCAGGATAATGACAGAGGAACTATTGTGGGGCGCCGTTCTTTTGGAAAAGGATTGGTGCAGAGAGAAATGGATTTTGCAGATGGTTCAGCTGTTCGATTGACTATTGCCAGGTATTATACACCAACCGGTCGCTCGATTCAAAAACCTTATTCGAAAGGAAATGAAGCGTATTTTAAAGAATCGGAAGCTCGTTTTGGAAATGGAGAATTGTATGAAAAAGACAGTATAAAAGTTTCGGATACTTTAAAATTCAAAACTAAAAAAGGTAAAATTGTATACGGCGGCGGCGGAATTGTTCCTGATGTTTTTGTACCGCTTGAAGTGGAACATGGAAATGAAAGTACGGCTTATTTATTGCAATCAGGAATCGTAGGTAATTTTGTTTTCGAACAATTAGATAAAAACAGAAGCGCTTTTAAAGGACTTACTTTCGAACAATTCAAAATTAAAATGGATCAAACGGATTTGTATTTCAATTTATTTCAAAAATTTATTTTCGGAAACGGATTGGATCTGAATTTTGGAAAAAGCAAGTCATTGGTAAAAAGACACTTGACCGCTGAATTTGCCCGACAATTGTATGGGGAAAACTATTATTATGAGATTGTATTGAAAGAAGATGCGATGATTAAGGCGGTATCTAAGAAGTAATTGTGAAGAAAAATATTCGTTTTAAAAACAATTAATTTTCACTATCCCAATCTTCTCTATAGCGAATGAGTTCTTTGTCTATCATGTTTTTAGACGTGTTTAATAAAAATTCTGTATCTTCAGAATATACCGGCGAGAAATAAGTTATTTTTATCTCAGTAGTCCATTTTCCAAAACATTTTAAAAAATGCGGAATGAAAGTATCATCTCCGATAAAGGCATCTGTTTTTTCTTTGTAATCGATAGCTACAGGAATAACAGCTGCTTTGATCTTTGTGGCCATTGCAAATGAACCATAATTAAAATCTACGGTCGTTGGCGAAATATGCGTTGTTCCTTCTGGAAAATTAATAACAGAATACCCCTTGCTAAGAGCCTCTCTAATGTTTTCGGCTGTTTTTTGTCTGCTTTTCGGATCTTTTCTGTCTACAAATAGTACACCTGATATTCTGCATATGTACCCAATGATAGGCCATGAAGCTACCTCTTTCTTACCAACAGGGAAGGCAAGTGTTTGACTTAGCATAATAAGTGGGTCAAAATAAGAACGGTGATTGGCTACGATTAATCCTTGTACTGCGGGCTCTTCACCGTAAACGGTTGTACGTATACCTAAAATAACATTCAGTCCTCTTATCAAAAAATTGCGTAACAAGATACCTCTACGTAAAGTAGTTTCTTTGCCCCAAAAAAAACTTACAACATAAAAAATAATCGAAAAAAAAGAAACATATACTACAAAAGCAATGAGTCTTGTGAAGCTTAATAATAGTGATAACATAAAAATAATTTATAAAAAATGCAAACCTACCACTATTTTTCTAGAGATTTTTCAGAATGAAATTCTATTTACCTGATACTGTCGTGTGCATGAGTCTGCAAGCCGTCATTCCATACCGTAAGAATGTCTGTTGCAACGGCGGCACCGCTTCCGGCAGCAATGGTCAGTTGACTTCTCCATCCAGCTAAAGTTCCTATGACATAAATTCCATCGGCAACTTTATGATCGCTGTTTTTTAGTTGGATTCGTTGTTTTTCGGGAAGGGATTTTTGATGGGATTCTACATAATGCATCAATCCTTCAATTGCAAAAGTATTTGCGGATCCAATGCCTATGACAATTATTTTAGTTTGGTAAGAGTTCTTGTTTGTAAGGACTGTAAATTCAGGAAATTGTCCTTCAATTTTCAGTACTTTTTCATCTGGAATTTGAGTGATATGAGGATAGGCTTTCGAAAGATGTTCCGTGCTTTCCTCCAATAATTTAGTACCTAATTTCCCTGGAGCTATTCCGTATGCATTATTAAACAGCGCATCTTGAAGAGAAGATGTTTTTTGATGGGTAAAAATTCCTATTTTTTTGTCAGCAGCAAAGGATTTGTTTTTTGCAGAACCCAAAACGAGTGCGCATGACATTCCGGAAACGCCACCACCAACTACGAGAACATCAAACATTGTTATAGTTGGTCGTTTGATTTTTCTTCTATTTTTTTAGCCATCCTAAAAATTAGAAGTATCAAAACGGCACAAAAAGAAGCGGCAATTCCAATAAAAGCAATTACGCTATCTCCTTGAAATGGATTTCTAAAATCCAACAAAGTAACATTAAATATGATTAGCGCTAATGCTAAAAACACCAATATGTTAGTAAAAATTTTCATAATACGTTTTTGTTTTTGATGTAAAAGAAATAGATTTTTTTGTTTTAGAAACAGGTCTGTCCAAAAATCAGATTGTCTTTTAAAATTATCTTAGGGGGTAAATTTATGAAAATTTATTTTAGACGAACAAACCTTTAACATTCGCAGCGAATAATTTAACAGCAATTGCAAGAAGTACTACGCCAAAAGTCTTTCGAATCACGCCAAGTCCATTTTCTCCTAATATTTTTTCGATTTTAGACGATGATTTCAAAACGATATATACCAGAATAATATTCAATAGTATTGCGATAACAATATTTATGGTAAAAAACTGGGAACGTAAAGAGAGTAAAGTTGTCATTGTGCCGGCTCCGGCTATCAAGGGAAACGCCAAAGGGACTATAGATGCGGAACTCGCTTCTTCATCACGATAAATGCGAATGCCTAAAATCATCTCTAATGCCAGAAAGAATAATACAAACGAACCGGCAACGGCAAATGAGTTCACATCAATTCCTATTAAATTCAGTAATTCTTCTCCCACAAAAAGGAAAACAATCATGATTATACCGGCTACTATTGAAGCTTTTTCGGATTCTATGTGTCCATGTTTTGATCTTAAATCAACAATAATAGGAATGGTTCCCACGATATCAATTACAGCAAAAAGTACCATTCCAACCGTAATTATTTCTCTAAAATCGATTTCAAACATAATTTTTTTGTTTGCAAAGTTAAACTTTTAGGTAGATTTTTGATTAAAATTAAATTTTATTACAACAATTCTGATTCATTTTTTTATAGACCCATTTTCAATTGATTTTTTGTTATTTATGGTTGTATGTTCTTTACTATTAGTTCGTTAGTTAGTTTGAAAAGTCAATTATTTCATTGGTTTTTAAAAAAGTTAAAGTTGGTTTTTATCTAAAAAATTATAATTTACTTTAACTACCTTTGCACTTTATAATCTCAGTACCCCAAAATAATGTTTCAATTAGGAAAAACGATCGTCTCAGAAGACATACTCGAAAAAGATTTTGTTTGCAATTTATCCGCCTGTAAAGGGGCTTGTTGTGTTGATGGTGATGCGGGAGCTCCTTTGAGCGTTGAGGAAACTAAGATATTAGAAGAAATTTATCCTAAAGTAAAACCATTTTTACGCAAACAAGGAATTGCTGCTATCGAAGCGCAAGGAACTTGGACAAAAGGAACTGACGGTGATCTTGAAACACCGTTGATTGACAATAAAGATTGCGCCTATGTGATTTTTGACGGTAAAACTGCTTTATGCGGTATCGAGCAAGCGTATAATCAAGGAATAATTGATTGGAAAAAACCTGTTTCTTGTCATTTATATCCTATTCGTGTGAATGATTTTACGGAGTTTGCTGCCGTTAATTATGACAAATGGGACATTTGTGATCCTGCCTGTTCTTTAGGTCAGGAACTTGAAGTGCCAGTGTATAAATTTGTCAAAGAGGCTTTGGTTAGAAAGTTCGGAGAGGACTGGTATGCAGAGCTTGAAATAGTCGCTCAAGAGCTCAAAAAATAAATCCAAAAAAAAATAAATTTTTCTTGTTTCCTGTTTTTAAAATCCTATATTTTACGGTACTTCATCTCTTTTTTTTAAATTTTAAAATACTGACGTACAGTTTTTTATGATTTTTATGAAAAGTATCCTGATTTTTTCCATTTGTTAAAAACTAGGGGCGATTGTGAATAAGTTTGGCTTTTAATTTCCGCAATATTTCACAATCTTTGTAATCCGCAGAATGCATAAAATTTCTTTAAAATCTCAAAAAAATAAACAATTATAATGACGCAAGTTGAACCAATTTTACAAGAAAATAAAAATCGTTTCGTAATTTTTCCTATCAAACATCATGATATTTGGGAATGGTATAAAAAGATGGAAGCTAGTTTTTGGACTGCTGAAGAAATAGATTTGTCACAAGATTTAAATGACTGGAATAATAAGCTTTCTGATGATGAGCGTTATTTTGTAAAACATATTCTTGCGTTTTTTGCGGCTTCAGATGGAATTGTAAATGAAAATCTAGCTGAAAACTTTGTAAATGAAGTGCAATATGCGGAAGCAAAATTCTTCTATGGTTTTCAAATCATGATGGAAAACATTCACAGCGAAACCTATTCGTTATTGATTGATACCTATGTGAAAGATGAAGCGGAGAAAGATGACTTATTCAATGCTTTGGAAGTTTTTCCGGCGATTAAGAAAAAAGCGGACTGGGCTTTGAAATGGATTGAATCAGATTCGTTTGCGGAGCGATTAATCGCTTTTGCAGCTGTGGAAGGGATTTTCTTTTCGGGAGCATTTTGTTCTATTTATTGGTTGAAAAAGCGTGGATTAATGCCAGGATTGACATTTTCTAACGAATTGATTTCTCGTGATGAAGGAGTTCACTGTGATTTCGCGGTGCATTTGCATAACCATCACTTGGTGAATAAAGTGCCAAAAGAAAGAATTAGAAGCATTATTGTAGATGCTTTGAATATTGAAAGAGAGTTTATCACCGAATCGCTTCCGGTAAGTTTGATCGGGATGAATGCAGTGTTGATGACGCAATATTTAGAATTTGTTGCCGATAGATTGTTGGTTGAATTAGGTTGCGACAGAGAATACAATACCTCAAATCCTTTTGATTTTATGGATATGATTTCATTACAAGGAAAAACAAACTTCTTTGAAAAGAAAGTAGCCGAATATCAAAAAGCAGGAGTGATGAACACGGATGGTGATGCTCAAAAAATATCATTTGACGCTGATTTTTAGATTTCAGCACAAAGTCAAATAATTTAGATTAAAAAACAGAATGCCCAAGTTAGGTTAGCCCCGATAGTAGTGGAAATCCTTGTGATTGAGAGATTGCTTCGCAAGCTCGCAATGACAAGATTGCAACGGATAGCGGGATTGGCTCCAAAAAAATAAAACAGATTAAAGAGTTCTGAATTGAAACTCATAACTCATAACTTATAATTCTAAAAGTATGTATGTAATAAAAAGAGATGGCCACAAGGAGCCGGTAATGTTTGATAAGATTACGGATAGAATAAAAAAATTATGTTACGGGTTGAACGAATTAGTTGATCCTGTAAAAGTGGCGATGCGTGTTATTGAAGGGTTGTATGATGGTGTTTCTACATCAGAATTGGACAATCTTGCTGCCGAAACTGCTGCTTCAATGACTATTGCACATCCGGATTACGCTCAATTAGCTGCTCGTATCGCAATCTCCAATTTACATTCGAATACTAAAAAATCGTTCTCAGAAACGATGAAAGATATGTATTTGTACGTCAATCCAAGAAATGGACAGGATGCGCCATTGCTTTCGGATGAAGTATTCAAGGTGATTCAGGAAAATTCAGAATTTTTAGATTCACATATCATTTATAATAGAGATTTCAACTACGATTATTTTGGTTTTAAAACCTTGGAAAGATCGTATTTGTTAAAATTAAACGGTAAAATCGTAGAGCGTCCGCAACACATGTTGATGCGTGTGTCTGTTGGGATTCACTTAGATGATTTGACATCAGTAATAGAAACCTACGACTTAATGTCGAAAAAATTCTTTACGCATGCGACTCCAACATTGTTCAACGCTGGAACGCCAAAACCTCAAATGTCTTCTTGTTTTCTTCTAGCGATGCAAGACGATAGTATTGACGGGATTTATGACACGTTGAAACAAACGGCAAAAATCTCGCAATCAGCCGGTGGAATTGGGCTTTCTATCCACAATGTTCGTGCGACAGGTTCTTATATTCGCGGAACAAACGGAACGTCAAACGGAATTGTTCCGATGTTAAGAGTTTTCAATGACACGGCGCGTTATGTAGATCAAGGTGGTGGAAAACGTAAAGGTAGTTTTGCGATTTATATCGAAACCTGGCATGCGGATATCTTTGAATTCCTGGACTTGAAAAAGAATACCGGTAAAGAAGAAATGCGTGCAAGAGATTTATTCTTTGCGATGTGGACTTCTGATTTATTCATGAAAAGAGTACAAGAAGACAGTTATTGGACCTTGATGTGTCCTAACGAATGTCCGGGATTGTATGATGTGTATGGCGAAGAGTTTGAAGCGATGTATATCGATTACGAGAAACGCGGAAAAGGTAGAAAAACCATCAAAGCACATGAGTTGTGGGAGAAAATTCTGGAATCGCAAATCGAGACCGGAACGCCATACATGTTGTATAAAGATGCAGCCAACAGAAAATCAAACCAAAAAAATCTGGGTACGATTCGTTCATCGAATTTATGTACTGAGATTATGGAATATACTTCGAAAGATGAAATCGCGGTTTGTAATCTGGCGTCACTTTCATTGCCAATGTTTGTGGAAAACAAAAAATTCAATCATGACTTGTTGTTTACCGTTACGAAACGTGTGACGAGAAACTTGAATAAAGTTATCGACAGGAATTATTATCCGGTAATAGAAGGAGAAAATTCTAATAAACGCCACAGACCAATCGGTCTTGGAGTACAAGGATTAGCTGATGCTTTCATCATGTTGCGTTTGCCTTTTACCAGTGATGAAGCTAAAAAACTGAATCAGGAAATTTTTGAAACCTTATATTTTGCTGCCGTAACCGCATCGATGGAAATGGCCAAAGAAGAAGGGCCTTATTCCACTTTTAAAGGTTCTCCAATTTCACAGGGAGAATTCCAATACAACCTTTGGGGATTGAAAGATGAAGAATTGTCAGGTCGTTGGGACTGGGCTTCATTGAGAAAAGAAGTGATGGAACACGGTGTGAGAAACTCATTGTTAGTTGCTCCAATGCCAACTGCTTCGACTTCTCAAATTTTGGGTAACAACGAAGCATTCGAGCCATATACTTCTAATATTTACACGAGAAGAGTACTTTCGGGAGAATTTATTGTGGTAAACAAACACTTATTACACGATTTAGTGGAACGCGGTTTGTGGAACGAAACCTTGAAACAAGAATTAATGCGTAATAACGGTTCTGTTCAAGACCTAAACATTCCGCAAGACTTGAAAGAATTGTACAAAACCGTTTGGGAAATGTCAATGAAAGACATTATCGATATGTCACGCCAACGGGGTTATTTTGTCGATCAATCACAGTCGTTGAATTTATTCATGCAAAATGCCAATTATTCTAAATTGACATCGATGCATTTCTACGCTTGGCAATCCGGATTGAAAACAGGAATGTACTATTTAAGAACAAAAGCTGCGGTGGATGCGATTAAATTTACATTAAACAATGATAAAAAAGCAGAGCCAATTGAAATTCAAGAACAACCAGTTGCCATTCCTGTAGTAACGGAAGCAGTTGAGATGACTGCCGATGAATACAGAGCAATGATTGAATTGTCTAAAAATGCCGGTCCGGACGAATGTGAAATGTGCGGGTCTTAATTCTTTAATAATTTGAAATATTATTTATTTATTGATGAAAGTGGAGATCACGGGTTGAAAAATATTGATACAAGTTTTCCGGTATTTTTGTTATGTGGTGTCTTGATTTCAGAAGATGAGTATTCTAAAATTAATTCGATTGTAAATAATACAAAATTAAAATACTGGGATAATCCAAATGTGATTTTGCATTCTCGGGATATTAGAAAATGCAATAATGAATTCAAGATTTTATTCGATTTAAAAATAAAAGAGCAGTTTTATAACGACATAAATAGCGTTCTTACTTCGAGCAATTACAAAATAATTAGTTCGGCAATTGATAAAACTTCATTTATCAGAAAGTATGGGAAACTAGAAGATGATGTCTACGAAATTGCTCTTTCGTTTATTTTAGAAAGAACTATTTTTTGTCTTGATGAACATAATGATTGTGAAAACTTAGAAATAATAATTGAAAAACGCGGTAAAAAAGAAGACGCTAAACTCGCAAATCATTTAAACAAACTAAATCAAGTTGGTACCTTTTATGTTGATGTGGAACGAATGAAAAAATATGCGCTAAAACATACTTTTCTTGATAAAAGACAAAATAGTAACGGACTGCAAATTTCAGATTTATTGGCTTATCCAATTGCTAAAAAAATTATTTTTCCAGAAGGGGTAAATATTTCTTACGAGTTAATTAAAGATAAATTTTATACTAAAAACGGAAAACTTTACGGGCTAAAGGTATTTCCGTAAAAAACAAAAAGACTGATAAAATCAGTCTTTGTTGTCGACCGGGGACACCCCAATCCAAATATATAAACATCTATTGATGTATAATTCTTATGCAAAGATATTACAAATTTGTAATAAAAAATCAAGATGTGATAAAAAGTTGCAGTTTGTAACGATGTGTTAAATATTTAAATTTCTTTAAAAACACAAAAGTAATTGAGGAGCTTTGGTTTTTCTGGAACGATTTACTTCGTCAGTTCGCTTCGCTCGTGTCTCGTTTTCCGTTGCAAATGAAATTCACTGAACTCCAATTAAAATAAAAGTGTTGTGAAGTAAACAGGGCTAAAATACAAAGAACGAACAGTTTAATTTTGTAAATAATTCACTATATTTGAGATACTTATTAGCCTTAAAGCCCTTTTTGTAAGAATCAAAAATGTTAAAAATGGAAAATAAAAAATTTACTGTTACAGATGATTTATTAGCTTCCAAAAGTCAGCGTCTCCTGAATTTTATTATCGATATATTGATAGTTTATGTTATTGAAATCACTATTGGCACCACTGTAAATATAATTGGAGACTTGACCAACAGTTATGCCGCTTCGAATTGGATTAAAACATTGAGCCCAATTGAAAGCTTCTTTTTTGGACTTATTATCCTGTTTTTTTATTATGGACTTACTGAAATGTATTTCTCCAGAACCTTCGCTAAATATTTTACTAAAACACTAGTTGTAAAGCATGACGGTTCAAAACCCAATATGAAAAGCATTATTATACGAACGGTTTCCAGATTAATTCCTTTGGAGCCTTTTTCTTTTTTAATTGCTGCGCGTGGATGGCATGATACATTATCCGTTACGTATGTGGTGAAAAAGCATGAGTTTATAGCAAAAAAGAAATTGCTTGATCCATCCGATGAAATTGTAGTTTAATAACAGTTTCCCTTAAAAAGAAAACCCAGTAAATTTTTAAATCTACTGGGTTTTTTTGAATTGAATTATACCGTTGCAATGTTTTCTACAGCAATTCTCATTTGTTGAGCTGCGGCCACCATTTCGATTAAAGCCTTTTTGGTTTCATCCCAATGACGTGTTTTTAAACCACAATCCGGATTTACCCAAAGTTGATCTACAGGAATCACTGCCGAAGCTTTTTCTAATAATCGTACCATTTCAGTACTTGAAGGTACACGAGGTGAGTGAATGTCATAGACTCCTGGACCTATTTCGTTTGGATAATTGAAATCGGCGAAAGCATCTAACAATTCCATTTGAGAACGGGAACATTCTATGGTGATTACATCGGCATCCATGTCGGCAATATTTTGGAT
The DNA here is from genome assembly GCF_048286775.1 of Flavobacterium glycogeni. Taxonomy (NCBI): domain Bacteria; kingdom Pseudomonadati; phylum Bacteroidota; class Flavobacteriia; order Flavobacteriales; family Flavobacteriaceae; genus Flavobacterium; species Flavobacterium glycogeni. The sequence continues at coordinate 172,119 of NZ_JBLVPV010000003.1, read as the reverse complement.
GATATCGTTGAATTCGCTGTAGCACATGTGCGTATGAATCTGGGTGTCATCTTTTACGCCACTTGCCGAAATTCTAAAGGCTTTTACCGCCCAATCCAAATAGGTTGCCCATTCTTCTTTTCGCAAAGGCAATCCTTCTCGAATAGCTGGTTCATCAATTTGAATAATCTTAATTCCTGCATTTTCTAAATCGACTACTTCATCTCTAATCGCTAATGCAATTTGAGTGCAGGTTTCTGAGCGCGGTTGATCGTTACGCACGAACGACCATTGCAAAATAGTCACGGGACCGGTTAACATTCCTTTTACCCATTTTGGAGTAAGGGATTGTGCAAAAGCTGACCATTTTACCGTCATAGGATTTGGGCGGGAAACGTCGCCATAAATAACGGGAGGTTTCACACAACGGCTGCCATAACTTTGCACCCAACCATTTTTGGTAAACGTAAATCCGTCCAATTGTTCGCCAAAGTATTCCACCATATCGTTGCGTTCAAATTCTCCGTGAACCAAAACGTCAATGCCGGTTTCTTCTTGAAAGCGGATGGTTTCTTCGGTTTCCTTTTGAAGTAAATCATCGTATTGTTGTTGGCTTAATTCTCCTTTTTTGAACTTGGCTCTCCAGCTTCGTACTTCCGTTGTTTGCGGGAAAGAACCAATAGTTGTAGTCGGGAATAATGGAAGATTTAATACGTCTATTTGCTTTTTTCTACGAATTGAAAATGGACTTTCTCTTTGGTCATCACCAGTTGTAATACTGGCGACACGATTTTTTACCGCATCATTATGTATTAAAGTTGATGTTTTTCTGTTTTCATTGGCAACAGTATTTTCTTGAAAACGAATAGAATTACTGACATCTATTTCATTCGAAGCAAAATACTTAAGCAGCACTATTTCTTCTGTTTTTTGTTTGGCGAAAGCCAGCCATTGTTTGATTTCTGGAGTTAGCGTTGCATTATTCGTTTCTAATTCCAAATCACATGGCGAGTGAATCAGCGAACACGATGGCGCAATTAATATTCTGTTTTCACCGAGTGCATCTGTCGCTTTCATAATAATAGCCAATGAATTTTTGAAATCATTTTTCCAAATATTCCTTCCATCAACAACACCTAGCGAAAGACTCACATTGCTTGATAATTGTCCTGATTCCAAAATATCATCCAATTGCGAATGACAACGAACCAAATCCAGATGCAACGTATGAACGGGTAAGGCAAGAACGGTGTCAAGATTTTCTCCAAAACAATCAAAATAATTAGCAAGAATTAATTTGATTTTAGGGAAACGTTTGTTGATTTCGTTATATGTATAAGTGATGGCACTTCTTTCTTTATCCGTTAGATTCAAAGCCAGAAATGGTTCGTCAAATTGAATCCATTCTACATTTTCATTTTCCAGTTTTTGAAGTATTTCAAAATATACCGGAAGTAACTTATCGATAAGATCAATTCTATGGAAACCTTCTTCCTTTTCTTTTCCAAGAAGTAAATACGTTACAGGCCCTATAAGTACAGGCTTTGTAACGATTCCTAAAGCATTGGCTTCTTTGAATTCGTCGATTATTTTTTCGGAGAATAATTTGAATTCTTGGTCTTTGGTAAATTCCGGTACGATGTAATGGTAATTGGTGTCAAACCATTTTGTCATTTCCATCGCAACTACATCTTGTCCTTCTTTTTGTGAACCTCTAGCCATGGCAAAATACAAATCGATAGTGGAGTTTGTTTTGGCTAATTCTTGATAACGTTTTGGGATAACTCCTAATGTAAGTGATAAATCCAGTACTTGATCGTAAAACGAAAAATCGTTTGAAGGGATTAAATCGATTCCGGTTTCGGCTTGTAACTGCCAGTTTTGCTTGCGGATAGTTGCGCCTGTAGCCAAAAGTTCGTCTGCGGAAATTTTTCCTGCCCAGTACGATTCGCAGGCTTTTTTTAATTCTCTGTTGCTACCAATTCGCGGGTAGCCAAGATTGTTTGTTAGCATTTTTTTGCTTTTTAAATGATGAATAAATCAGTTAAAAGCTCTTGATGCATTTCAAATGCTCGTTAGAAATAAATAGTAGAAAGGGGAAATGCGTTACCAAAGAGAACCGCACAACAAGGCATAAATAGTTACGCTTATTGTGTTCAGAACGCACCATACCTGACTATTGCTTCAAATCGCGAAAGCATTGTCAATTCGATAAAAGGCAGGTCTCCTGACTTGTAACATTTTTATCATCCTTCCCATTCGTCATAGACTAACAGTGGATCTTATTTCAGATAAAAACTTTTTGTGTTACTTACAGTTGCGCGACAGTTCGTGATTTACACACGATTCCCTATTAATCTACAGTTAAGTAAAACCCTTATCGGTTGATGAAGAAATAAATTAAGAACTTAAATTCGGTACAAAAGTAGCACTAATCATTTAAAGTTTTTTTCGATAGGTTTATAAATTTGTTATTTTTAGGATATTGTATTAATAGGAGCCGATACTTTAGGTTTTTCATATAAATTAAGTCATACCTGACTTTGTTTCACTTGATAATGTGTCTATTTCTGCTATCTTTGGAAAGAAATTTTAAAAAGAAATCATGAACTGGGAACAACTTTTATCACTAAGACGACAAGGCGACAAAGGCAAAAGATTGCGTGTAGAACAAGACGATACCCGTTTGGGTTTTGAAGTTGATTACGACCGTATTATCTTCTCGGCCGCTTTCAGAAGTTTGCAGGATAAAACACAAGTGATTCCATTGTCGAAAACTGATTTTGTGCACACCAGATTGACACACAGTTTAGAAGTTTCAGTTGTGGGACGTTCTTTAGGACGATTGGTTGGTAAGAAAATTATCGAAAAATATCCGCATCTGAAAGAAGTTCATGGGTATCATATGAATGATTTTGGGGCTATTGTTGCCGCGGCATCTTTGGCGCATGATATTGGGAATCCACCTTTTGGACATTCCGGCGAGAAAGCGATTGGAGAGTATTTTTCGATTGGGAAAGGACAGCAATATAAAGACCAGCTTACTGCAAAAGAATGGCAGGATTTAATTGATTTTGAAGGAAATGCCAATGGTTTTTCAGTGTTAACAGCAAGTCGTCCCGGAATTGAAGGCGGACTTCGAATTTCGTATGCGACTCTTGGTGCTTTTATGAAATACCCAAAAGAAAGCTTGCCTAAAAAACCAACCAAAGACATTGCCGATAAAAAATACGGCTTCTTTCAAACCGATAAAGCCTTTTTTCAAGATGTGGCTTCTGATATGGGTTTGATTCCAAATAAATCAGGAGATAATATAGGTTTCGAAAGACATCCTTTGGCGTATTTAGTCGAAGCGGCAGATGATATTTGTTATACCATTATTGATTTTGAAGACGGAATAAATCTTGGTTTAGTGTCCGAAGATTTCGCCTTGGAATATTTAATAAAACTGGTAAAAGACAGTATCGATACGTCAAAATATAAGACTTTAGAAACCAAAGAAGACAGAATCAGTTATTTGCGCGCTTTGGCCATTGGGAGTTTAATAAACGATGCCGTAAAAGTTTTTGTAGAAAATGAAGCATTAATTATGCAAGGTAAATTCCCGTTTGCCATCATGGATAAAAGCAAGTACAAAGCCCAAATGGATGACATTATTAAAATAAGTGTCAAAAATATTTACCAAAGCCGTGAAGTTATCGAGAAAGAAATTGTGGGTTATCAAATTATACAAACCTTGTTGGATAAATTCATAACTGCTTTCAATAATAAATTCAACGGAGAAGCTTCTAATTATGATGCTTTAATCATGAAAATGTTACCAGAAAAGCACCATTTGGAAAAAGAAAACCTTTATGGAAGATTACTTCATATCTGCCATTATGTGTCACTTTTGACTGATGGAAATGCACTTGAATTGTTCGAAACTATTAATGGTGGAAAGAAGAATTAATTTTTAGAAAACATATTCGATTCCAACACCAATAGCTTGTCTTATTTGTGTTTTTGGACCTTCGGTTACTTGTATTCCGGCGATTTCTCTTTTTGATTTGATATCGTCGTCATATATAACGTGTGCTCCAATATTGGCTTTAACGTATTGATTTACCACAAGTTCTACTTGTAAGTCGCAATCTACGTCTATATTTCCAAAACGATTCACGTAATCAGAATATAAGCTCAGACGATTTTCTAGATTGACATTTTTGAATACTTCTTTTTTGTATTTATTGGTTATTAAAAAGCCAAGTTCCATTTTTGATTTTTCTCCTTCGGTGAGCAAATTCCCGTCCAGATCGTATGTCGCTTTAACAACACCAAAAGCACCTTGATTCGCCAGTCTTTGGTCTAAAACCAGGGTTGTTTTAAGTGTAAATGGGGAGATGTAAAATGTTCTTTTCTTTTCTTTATCGATATTTTCAGCGCCTACACCCATAAAAATATAAGCGGGAGCAAAAGGTTTTGAGATTGCATTTTCAGTATTTGGATACGCATAACCATTGGCAAATTGCGTATTAAAATTGAATTTAGCGGAATGAAACCAGTTAGAAAGAGGGTTTTTTCTGTAGCCAAATGTGGAGTTAAATTGTATGGCATCTTCTGTTTTTCGTATATCAATGCCGTCTTGTTTGTTTAAACCGTATTTAACGATTAACTCATTTGACCAGTTGTAATTGCTTCCGGTATAATTTCTATGAAATTTTCCTTTAAATAATCCTGAAATCGAACTTGTTCCTCCTGCACTCCAGTTGACAAAGGCTACTTCAGAGATATCAAAGCCTAAACTATTTTTTTTACTCCAATAGGATAATGGAAGGTAGTGTGTTTTAGTTTGTATTTTTAATGCTACTGTCAATGGTTTATTTGCTATTGATAGCGTTGTTTCAGGTCTAAGTGTGTCTGATAACGGTGTGATTCTTACTTCTTGAGAGAAACAAGTAAAAGATATTGTAAAGGTAAGTAAAAGGAATGTGTAGGTTAATAATTTCATTTTGTATTAGTTGTGTTTGAGGTTGCAAAATAATTCTTTTAATAACTCGAAAAAAGTATTTCAAGACTTTTAACGTCAATTTTGCAATATTGTTGTAATTCAGCTACAGTTCCATGTTCAATGAACTCATCAGGAATGCCAAGAGCCGTTATTTTTGACATATAATTATTCTCAGAAGCAAACTCAAGAATTGCACTTCCGAAACCGCCTTTTACAACACCGTCTTCTATAGTAATTATAGTAGAAAATTTAATGAAAATGGAATGTAATGCGTTTTTGTCTAATGGTTTAACAAAAGAAAAATCGTAATGCGCAATAATTTCTGGATGGTTTATTTTGGCTAGTGCCAAAGTGACATTATTACCAATAGTTCCATTGGATAAAACGGCTATTTTCGAACCTTCTTTAATACAAATACTTTTTCCAATTGTTATTTTTTGATAGTTTCCCAAATGTTGAGTTTGCCAATCTGCAATAACACCACGACCACGCGGATAGCGAATGGCTATGGGGTGATCTAATCCCAATTGTGCCGTATATAGAATATTTTGCAACGCTATTTCATTCATTGGAGCATATACAATCATGTTGGGAATGCAGCGCAGATAAGCCAAATCGAAAACACCGTGATGCGTTGCGCCGTCTTCGCCTACTAAACCGGCTCTGTCTAAACAAAAAATCACCGGAAGATTTTGTAAAGCGACATCATGAATTACCTGATCGTATCCTCTTTGTAAAAAAGTGGAGTAAATATTACAAAAAACTACCATCCCTTGAGTTGCCATTCCAGCCGCTAAAGTCACGGCATGTTGCTCGGCGATTCCTACATCAAAAGCACGTTTTGGAAAAGCCTCCATCATAAACTTTAAGGAACTTCCGGATGGCATTGCCGGTGTAATTCCTATGATTTTTTCGTTTTTTCTGGCCAAATCCAATACGGTCAAGCCAAAAACATCCTGATATTTTGGAGGTAAATTTTCTTCGGATTTGATGTGGATTTCTCCTGTTGCAGCATCAAATTTTCCGGGTGCATGATATTTTACCTGATTTTCTTCGGCTTGTTGCAGTCCTTTTCCTTTGGTGGTAATGATATGAAGGAATTTAGGTCCTTTGATTTTTTGCAAACGCTTCAGTTCTTTGATGACGGCAAAAATATCGTGACCGTCAATGGGGCCTGAATAATTAAAATTCAAAGATTTAATCATATTATTTTGCCTCGGATTTTTCCCTTCTTTTACGGCAGTAAGGTATTGTTTCAAAGCGCCTACACTTGGATCAATCCCGATGGCGTTATCGTTGAGAATCACCAATAAATTAGCATCGGTAACTCCGGCGTGATTTAAGCCTTCAAAAGCCATTCCTGATGCGATTGAAGCGTCTCCAATTACTGCAATGTGCTGTTTGTTGAAATCGCCTTTCAAATTGGAAGCAATTGCCATTCCTAAAGCTGCCGAAATAGAAGTAGAGGAGTGGCCTACGCCAAAAGCATCATAAATACTCTCACTTCTTTTTGGAAAACCGGAAATACCGCCAATTTGACGATTGGTATGAAAATTTTCTCTTCTTCCGGTCAGTATTTTATGTCCGTAGGCTTGATGACCTACGTCCCAAATTAACAAATCGTTCGGTGTGTCAAAAACATAATGCAAAGCTATTGTGAGTTCTACAACTCCCAAACTGGCGCCAAGATGCCCTTCTTTTACAGCCACAATATCGATAATAAAATCACGTAACTCTTGGGCAACTTGAGGAAGTTGGACTTCGTCAAGCAGGCGCAAATCGGTTGGATTGTTTAGGTTTGAAAGTAAATTGTTTCTCATTTAGATGTAAAAAAACAAATTTACAGTTTTAATGTTAAAATTTGTCGCTTTCATACTTGGTAATTCGTTTAATTTCAATGGTGTCAATCTTCTGTATAGTTTTGGTTCTAAAGAATGATTTTTTTATAATTTCTGGTTTGATCGTAAGAGATAATTGAAATTTACAATTTCTTTTTTTTCCATTCTCTTCACCAGGAGTCCATTTTTTAGAATTGCTTAAGATCCTGATAAACTCTTCTTTTGTGCCGAATCCTAGATCTTTAGATACATTTATTGAATCTAATTTACCATCTTTTTCAATTACAAATGTGGCAAATAATGTGCCGTTTAGTTGTTTTGTTTTTTTTAAAAATTTGAAATTTTGTTTGATGTATTGTTGAAAAGGTACAATTCCTCCAATAAATTCAGGATATACACTAATTCCCATTCCACCGTATACTGCATTGTCTTCATAAATGACTTGGTCTTCTTCTGTAAAATCTGATTTTACATTTGTTTCTTTATTCTTTTTTTGCAGAATACTGCATTTAGAATGATTATGTGCTTTTGGAGAAGAGAAAGAAGCTAAATTATTGATAGTATCATTTTTTGAATCTTGATTTTTTTTAGGTTCTATTTTGGTTGTTGTTTTAGAATCTTCAATTACTTCTATTCTGTCAATAGTTTGTTTGCTACCATTTTTGTCCGAACAGCTAAATAAGGTTGTGCCCATTACAACAAATAATGCCAATAAAAAAATAGTTCGATGATCGGTTTGAGTATATAAAATTGAATAGGGTAATTGTATCGTAATGGTATTTAATTGTGATTTTTTTATCCTTCCGCATATGTTGGAGTTCTCTTGAAAGTACTTTTGTATTTCAATTGGTGACATTACTGTGAAATCAACTACTGTTTTAGAGCAATTACTACAAAATCTACCTCTTTCATTAGGCGCCATCTTGTTCCAGTCTTCTGTACAAGGTTCAGGTAGTGATATTTTGTAATTCCGTGTCATAGTTTACTGTGTAATTCTATGGATAAATGTAGATAAAAATGCGTTAAAAATGTATTTTTGTTATATGATAAATCCTTTCACTGACGAATATTTTATGAAAAAGGCTTTACAGGAAGCCGAAATGGCTTTTGAAAAAGGCGAAATTCCTGTTGGGGCCCTAATTGTCATTGATAATAAAGTAATTGCCAGAAGTCATAACTTAACCGAATTACTCCATGACGTTACGGCCCACGCCGAAATGCAAACTATTACTGCCGCTGCGAATTATCTTGGCGGGAAATATTTAATTGGTTGTACGCTTTACGTCACGCTGGAACCTTGCCAGATGTGTGCCGGCGCTTTGTACTGGAGTCAGATTTCGAAAATTGTGTATGGAGCTACCGATGAAAATCGTGGTTTTGTAAAAATGGGAACACAATTGCATCCTAAAACTACTGTTGTTTCTGGAGTTCTGGCGAATGAAGCTTCGGAGTTGATGAAGCGATTTTTTGTAGAAAGAAGGAAGTAATATAATACTCGAATGCCCTAGCCCAGATAGAAGTAAAAATCCTTTTGTTTTTTTATTAAAAAAAGATAAAAGATTACTTCACTTAAATGTTTATTTTTATAGGAGTTCAGTGAACTTCGTTTGTAACGGTAACGGATAGCTGGACACGAGTGAAACGAACTGACGAAGTAAATAGCTCCTAAAAAAAGCCTTCAAAAAAAATCTTCAGTCAACGAATTTTCTTCTTAAAATAATAAAATAAATACCATACTTTTACTACAATATAATGAGTGCTTTTGCAGTTAAGGCTTTGACTGTAAAATGTTATTATAATTTTAATTTATAACCCATTAACTCTAGATAAAAGTGAAAACAAAAGGATTAATTTACGTGGTTTGTGTGTTTTTTTTGTTTCAAGCGTGTGGTAGAAAATCAGGCGCCGATTTTAATTCTGATTTTTCATTATTCAAAGAGTATATAGTCAGTTTTACGGGGGGGATTGTCTCAGCACAATCCGACATTCGTGTGGTTTTGGCTTTCGATACTAATAATTGGAAAGTCAATCAGGTTTTGGATAATGATTTATTCGATATTTCTCCAAATGTCGATGGAAAAGTGATTGCACTTTCCAGTAATACTATCGCTTTTATTCCCGAAAAAAAGCTGGAATCGGGTACTGAATATCAAGTGACCTTGCATTTGGATAAGTTAAATCCAAAGGTATCCGAAAAGAATAAGGAACTTTCCAATTTTAATTTTACAGTAAAAACTATCAAACAGGATTTTGTTGTAAATACACTAGATGTTCAATCCTACAGCAAAGAATATCAATATTTGAATTGTGTGTTGAAAACAGCAGATAATATCGATTTTGAGACTGCTAAGAAATTGGTGGAAGCCGAGCATAATGGGAATGATTTGCATCTAGTTTTCGAGAAATCGACAGCAGTTGGAAAAGAGTTTAGATTCAGAATTGACAGCATTCAACGGATGGATTCTAAGAGTAATCTTGAGATTGCTTACGATGGAACCGATTATAATATGGATCAAAAAGGGACTATTGATTTTCCAATTACGGCATTGAATGAATTCAAAGTCATTAAAACCGAAATGGAGGAAGGGAACAATCAATCGTTATCTATTAATTTCTCGGAGCCACTAGAAAAAGGACAGGATTTTAAAGGTTTGGTGGCGATTCAAAACACCAGTAATTTAAAGTTTTCAACTCAAGGAAATGTGCTGAGGGTTTATTTTAATAGTGATAAAGCTGTTGAAAAACCAGTTGAAGTGGTGCCAGAAGCAGTTCCTGAAATTGTAGTTTCTGATTCTACAGCAGTTGTTGTAGACAGTGCCGCGGCTGAAGAACCAGAAGAAGTTGTGGAAGTAGTTGAACCCGAACCTGTTGTTGCTTCACAAAAGCTTACTGGGGAATTACTGTTGGAAGTTTTTCAAGGGATAGAAAGTGAATATGGTAAAAAGTTAAATGAGAATTATTCCGAAAAAATTTCGTTTGATGAAATAAAACCTAATGTTCGTTTCGTTAAAAACGGAACAATTTTGCCAAGTTCCAGTAATTTAAAACTCAATTTTGAAGCCGTAAATCTAAGTGCCGTTGATGTAAAAGTGTATAAAATATACAAAAATAATATCCTTCAGTTTTTACAAGATAATGAGTTGAATGGCACCCGAAACCTGAAAAGAGTAGGACAGCCCGTTGCGAAATCAACACTTAGGTTAAATGAAAATAACTTAGTCAATCCTAGCAAATGGAACACTTTTGCATTGGATTTATCCAAAATCATAACGCCCGAACCGGGAGCTATTTACAGAGTGGAGTTCTCGTATAAAAAAGCCTATTCTTTGTATAAATGCGAAAATTCAGAAACGGATGATAGTGAAAATAAGGAGGATGAAGTCGAAGAAAATGATGTGAATTATAGTGAAAACGCATATGATGATTACTATTATGACGATTATGAATGGAGAGAAAGTCAAGACCCTTGTTCCAGTTCGTATTATTACAATGCTAAGATTGGAACTAATATTTTGGCATCAGATGTTGGCGTAATTGCCAAAAGAGGAGAAAATAAATCTTATTTATTTGCCGTAAACAATATAATTACTACTGATCCTATTGCTAATGCCAGAGTAGATCTATACAGTTTTCAACAACAAAAATTAGCTACAGGAGCGACAAGCAGTGAAGGAATTGCCAGTTTTCAGTTGGACACTTTTGCTTATTTTGCAATTGTGACTTACGGAACGCAATCGACTTATGTAAAGCTCGATGACGGAAATTCGTTATCGGTAAGTAATTTTAATGTGTCGGGCGAAACCTTGCAGAAAGGACTCAAAGGGTTTATATATGGAGAACGTGGCGTTTGGCGACCGGGCGATAATCTGTATTTGTCCTTTATTTTGAATGATGCTTCGAATAAAATACCATTGGGACATCCAATAAAATTCAGATTGAGTAATCCTAATGGGAAAGTGACGTATCAAACCGTTCAAAAATCGAATGTTTGGAATCATTATGCTTTTACTGTACCTACAGAAATGGATGCTCCAACTGGAAATTGGGAAGCAATGGTTAGTGTTGGTGGCGCGAAGTTTTATAAAAGTATAAAAATAGAAACCATTAAACCGAATCGTTTAAAAATAAAAAACAGCTTCAAACGAGCAGTACTTTCCTCTTCTTATCCAAATACGAGTAATCTTGAAGTGACTTGGCTTCACGGAGCTGTGGCTAAAAATTTGAATGTAGAAATGCAGGCTAAATTTTCGCAACAAACAACAACTTTCAAGAAGTATGAGAAGTATGTTTTTGATGATTTGGTTCGAAAATTCAGCACGGAAGAAGTTACTGTTTTCTCAGGAAAATTAGATGCTAATGGAAAAGCGAACACAACGATAGATCCAAAAATACAAGGAGAAGCACCAGGAATGTTGAAGGCTTCGTTCATTACCAAAGTATATGAAGAAGGAGGAGATTTTAGCACCGATGTTATGGCAACTACCTATTCTCCTTATAACACTTATGTTGGGGTGAAATCGCCAGAACCTAACAAATACGGAATGCTGGAAACTCGAAAAGTGAACCAGTTTGATATTGTTACAGTTGATGAAAACGGCAGACCAAAGTCAGTTAGAAATCTGGAAGTAAAAGTTTATAAAGTAGAATGGCGTTGGTGGTGGGACGCTTCAAGTGACAATTTATCCAATTATAATTCTGATGATGCAACGACTTCGTATAAAAGTTTTACGATAAACACTGATGCGAATGGAAAAGGAAACGTGCGATTTGCGGTGACTGATGAAGAATGGGGACGTTATATGATTCGGGTTTCGGATGAAGAAGACGGACATGCTACAGCTTTAACGGTAAATATCGATTGGCCAATGTGGTCTGGAAAAACTAAAAATACGGATGCTTCAACGGCAAATATGCTGGTTTTTTCTACCGACAAAGAAAATTATGCTGTAGGTGAAAATGCTCAGATTTCTTTCCCGTCAAGTGAAGGAGGCAGAGCTTTTATTTCTGTCGAAAATGGCTCGAAAGTAGTACAAACGCTTTGGGCGAAGACCCAAAAAGGAGAAACCAAAGTGACTATCCCGATTACAGCTTCTATGGCGCCGAATGTGTATTTCAATATTACGCTGTTGCAACCACACGCTTCGACTAAGAACGATTTGCCAATAAGAATGTATGGAATTGTGCCAATAGAAGTGATTGATAAAAACACGATTCTTACACCTAAATTAGTGATGCCAGACGTATTGCGACCTGAACAGTCATTCGCCGTAAAAGTGAGTGAACAATCTGGAAAAGCAATGACGTACACTATCGCTATTGTTGATGAAGGATTGTTGGATTTAACCCGTTTCAAAGCGCCAAATGCCTGGGACAGTTTTTATGTTCGTGAAGCTTTGGGTGTAAAAACCTGGGATATTTATGATGATGTGATTGGGGCATATGGCGGAAAAGTGAATCAGATTTTTAGTATTGGAGGTGACCAAGATTTGGGTGGTGGAAAAGCCAAAAAAGCGAACCGTTTTAAACCGGTTGTGATTTATATGGGGCCTTTTAAATTGGAAAAAGGAGAAACAAAAACGCATCAAATAAAATTACCGAAATACATTGGGTCCGTAAAAACAATGATTGTGGCTGGCGATGCAACTACAAGTGCTTATGGAAGCGTCGAAAAAGCAACTCCTGTTCGCAGTCCTTTGATGGTCTTGGCTTCATTGCCTAGAAAAATTTCTCCATCTGAGAAAGTGACGATTCCAGTTACTGTTTTTGCAATGGAAAAAAACATCAAAAACGTTACAGTTCAAATTAAAACGAATAACGGATTAAGAGTCCTTGGTAGTGCCACTCAAAAAGTATCATTCGCACAACCAGATGAAAAAATGGCTTATTTTAATTTAGCCGTTGGTTCTGTTACAGGAATTGGAAAAGTGCAAATTGTGGCAACTTCGGGCAAAGAGAAATCGGTATATGATGTGGAGATCGATATGACCAATCCTAATCCAGTTACCAATACGTTTACCGATGTGATTTTGGAACCCAACAGTTCTAAGACTATTTCGTGGAAAACATTTGGTGTTTCAGGAAGTAATAAGGCGAAATTGGAGGTTTCATCGATGCCAACGATTAATTTGAATGGACGATTGCAGTATTTAATTCAATATCCTCACGGTTGTGTAGAGCAAACGACTTCGTCTGTTTTTCCGCAATTGTATTTGAATGATATTGCCGATTTGGATGCCACTCGTAAAGATTTAATTCAGAAAAATGTTACCGCTGGAATCACCCGACTTGGAGGTTTTCAATTATCGAACGGCGGAATAACGTATTGGCAAGGTGGAACAACAGCCGATGATTGGGGTACATCCTATGCGGGGCATTTTATGATTGAAGCAGAGAAAAAAGGATACTTTTTGCCAATTAATTTCAAATCAAAATGGATTTCGTACCAACAAAAAGAAGCCAAGCAATGGCGATTTGAGCCGAGCTACGGAAATGATTTGGCGCAATCGTATCGTTTGTACACTTTGGCTTTGGCGGGAGCTCCAGATTTATCTTCGATGAATAGATTACGTGAGACCAAAGGTATTTCAAATGAAACTAAATTGCGTTTGGCTGCGGCTTATGTATTAGCTGGACAAAAATCGGCAGGTCTGACTTTATTGCTTAATAGTAAAATTGAAGACGATTCCAATTACAGCTATTACTATTATGGCTCTAACGACAGGAATCGAGCAATGGCTTTGGAAACGATGTTGTTACTTGGACAAAAGCAAAAAGCATTTACAATGGCGACAAAATTGGCAAAAGATATGTCAAGCGACCAATGGATGAGCACGCAAACTACAGCCTATTGTTTGTATGCAATGACTAAGTTTTCAGTAAGTAATGGTGCTAAAGGAATCGATGTTCAGTTTAGTAAAGACGGAAGAGCACAAACTATTAAAACGATGAAAACAATCGCCGATAGAAGTTTGGTAGTCAAAATGGGTTCGAATAGTGTGACTTTAAAAAACAATAGAAAGAACAGGCTGTTTGTTAGGGTGTTGAATACTGGGATTCTTCCTATTGGGCAAGAAAATGCAGTTCAGAATAATGTCTCGGCAGCCATTGTTTTCAAAAACAGAAAAGGTGGCGTTATCAATGTATCTAAAATTAATCAAGGAACGGAGTTTGTTGCTGAGGTAACCGTTAGGAATCAGAAAAATGAGCATGTAGAAAATGTGGCGTTGTCACAAATTTTGCCTTCTGGATTCGAAATTGTAAATACCCGTTTCACTGATTATGGAGACGCAACCAACAATATTGCGGATTATATTGATATTCGTGATGACAGAACTAATTTCTATTTTGGATTGAAAGCTGGAGAAATCAAAACTTTTAGAATATTACTGAACGCTTCTTATTTAGGAATGTATTATTTACCAGGACTGCAATGCGAAGCGATGTATGATAATACATTTTTGGCAAGAACAAAAGGGTTCTGGGTTCAAGTGGTGAAGTAGGATTTCTATTGGATTGCGTGTCCTAACAGGTTTTCAAAACCTGTTAGGTATAATTGGATGAATTAAATTATTTTTTTGGAATGGGAAAGAATACTAACAGGTTTTGGAAACCTGTTAGGATAATAAAAAGGAGTAAAAAATATGGAAAAAGATATTTTCGAATCAGGTCAATATTATCACATATACAATAGAGGCAACAATAAAGAAAATGTTTTTCTTGAAGAGAAGAACTACAATTATTTTTTAGGGAAAATGAAGAAATATCTTTTGCCAGTTGCAGATGTTTATGCCTACTGTTTGCTCAAGAATCATTTTCATATTGTCTTAAGAATTAAAGACAAAGTGGAGTTGCCGGAAAAATTTAAAGACAAAGTTCATTTGCCTTTTTCTAATTTATTTAATTCATATGCCAAAAGCATAAATACCGCCTATAACAGAACAGGAAGTTTATTTCAAGAACATTTACAAAGGAACAGAATTGAAAATGAAGAGTATTTGAAGCAATTGATAGTATATGTTCATTTAAATCCTGTAAAACATAAATTTACGAAATCATCCGAGACGTATCTGCATTCTTCCTATCGTTCTTTTATGTCAAATAAAGAAACAAGTATTGATAGAGATTTTATTTTAGGACTATTTGGAGGTTTAGAGAATTTTAAGTTTTATCACGACGAAAGAAAATTAGTTTATGAAGGTGTAATTGATCTTATTGATAAAATGGATGATTGAATTACATTTTACAAGATTTAAGTTCGCTTATCCTAACAGGTTTCCAAAACCTATTAGGTATTTATTTAGGGAATATTAATCTAATTTTTATTTTAGGATTGTGGAAGAATACCTAACAGGTTAAAAAAAACCTGTTAGGAAAAAAACCTGTTAGGAAGAAAAACAAAAAAACTTTGAAAAATAAACTAATAGCGTTCCTACAACGCATTATCAATTGGATAAAACTGAATAAAATTAAATTATCAATAGCCTTTTTACTATTGATGGTTTATTGTTTTTCATTGCCGAGAACTTTATTTCAAGAGCCTTATTCTACAGTGATTGAAAGCAAAGAAGGAGAATTGCTTGGCGCAAAAATTGCTCTTGATGGACAATGGCGATTTCCGGCGCAAGACAGCGTTCCAGATAAGTTCAAAAAATGCATTGTCTATTTTGAAGACGAATATTTCTATAGACATCCGGGATTTAATCCTGTGGCGATGGTTAATGCTTTTCGGCAAAACAGGAAAGCAGGCAAAGTCGTTCGTGGAGGAAGTACGTTAACGCAACAAGTCATTCGGTTGTCCAGAAATGGGAAAGGAAGAACTTATTTCGAGAAAATAATCGAACTCATTCTTGCCACCCGATTAGAACTGGGATATTCCAAAAACGAAATTTTGAGATTATATGCTGCTCATGCCCCTTTTGGGGGGAATGTGGTGGGTCTCGAAATGGCTTCTTGGCGGTATTTTGGAGTGCAATCCCATCAATTGTCTTGGGCGGAGAGTGCTACATTGGCCGTTTTACCAAATGCACCCAGTTTGATTTATCCGGGTAAAAACCAAATTAAATTATTGAATAAACGCAACCGACTTCTGTTAAAGTTAAATCATGAAGGAGTAATTGATCAACAGACATATGAACTTTCCATAGATGAACCGTTGCCACAAAAGCCGTATGATTTGCCACAAATTGCACCTCATTTATTGCAACGAGTTGCCAAGAGCCAAGAAGGAACCCGTGTAAAAACGACGGTGGAAATTGGCTTGCAAAACAGGGTCAATCAAATTGCAAAGTATTATTACAATCAATACAGGCAAAACGAAGTTCATAATTTGGCTATTTTGGTTATAGATGTGTCCAATAGAAAGGTAATGAGTTATGTGGGGAATTCGCCGACGGATGGCAACCATCAAAAAGATGTGGATATTATTGATGCGCCAAGAAGCACAGGAAGTATTCTTAAACCGCTTTTATATGCTGCTATGCTCGACGATGGCGAGTTGTTGCCTAATACGCTGGTGGCAGATATCCCGACGCAGATTTCGGGTTATACGCCCCAAAATTTCAACTTGACATTTGACGGGGCAGTTCCGGCGCATCAAGCATTATCGCGTTCTTTGAATATTCCAGCTGTATTGATGTTGCAGGATTTTGGAGTGAATAAATTTCATGAAGAATTGCAGCGATTCAAATTGCGGGATATTTCTAAACCACCGGATCATTATGGTTTATCGCTCATTTTGGGTGGAGCCGAAAGTAATCTATGGGATTTGTGTAGATCCTATGCAGGTTTGTCTTCAACTTTGAACTATTTCAATAAAAATCAAGGGCAATACAGAACCAATGAATTTGCCGAATTAAATTATGATGATGATTTTCAAGTTGATTTTGGTGACGATACAAAGCAAAAGAACATCTTGGGAGCAGGCTCGATTTGGCAGACTTATAATGCAATGGAACAAGTTAATCGTCCCGAAGGAGATGAGGCTTGGAAGTTCTATGACAGTTCGCTCAAAATTGCATGGAAAACAGGGACAAGTTTTGGAAACCGCGATGCGTGGGCTATAGGAACCAATGCCAGATATGTTGTAGGCGTGTGGGTGGGGAATGCTACAGGTGAGGGCAGGCCTACATTGACAGGAGTTACCAGCGCTGCACCCATTTTATTTGATATTTTTAATTTGTTGCCAAGACAACGATGGTTTGATACTCCGTATAAGGATTTAGAGGAAGTTGAGGTTTGTAGTTTAAGTGGACATTTGGCCAAAGATGGCTGTCCAAAAATTATGCAACTTGTTCCGAAGAAAGGAAAGAACACTTCTATTTGTCCGTATCACAAAACCATACATTTAGACAGATCACAGCAATTTCAAGTGGATAGCAGTTGTGAAAATTTAGAAAATATAGTGACTAAAAATTGGTTTGTATTACCGCCCGTAATGGCTTGGTATTACAAAAGTCAACATATAGAGTATTTGCCGTTGCCTCCGTTTAGAAACGATTGTATGGGAACGCAAACTGCAACAATGGATTTTATTTATCCCAAAACCAATAGCAAAATCTATCTGACCAAAAATTTTAATAGTGAAGTACAGCCTGTGATTCTGAAAGTGGCTCATTCCCAACGAGAAAGTAAACTGTTTTGGTATGTTGATAATGTGTACAAAGGCGTGACCAAAACCTTTCATGAAATGCCTATTTCAGCCACCACAGGATTTCATTACATCACAGTGGTCGATGAATTTGGAAATGAAATCCGAAGAAAAATTGAGATTGTAAAGGAATAGATTTGTTTTTGAATACTCGAATGCCCTAGCCCAGATAGAAGTAAAAATCCTTTTTCTAAACGCTGTCAGGGTTTTGAACCCTGATAGCGTTGAAAAAGATTGCAACGGATAGCTGGATTAGCTCCTAAAAAAAGGGCAAAAAAAAACTCCCCAATTTCTTGAGGAGTTATTAATTTATTCTATGACAGCATTTTCTTTTTTGTCGTAGAAATGATATTCTAAGTACGTGTAAGCATCACGAGGTATAATTTTCACCCATTTTTTATGTTCAAGAAACCATTTTGAACGTAATGATGGAAAACCTTTGGTAAGGTATGCGGCCACAAAAGGATGTACATTAAGTACAACATCTTTGTGGTTTTTTAATACTCTTTCTAGATCAAAAGCGATTTTGTCAATGATTTGAATTGGCGCTTCAATTTCGCCACTTTCATTGTTTGGATCTTCTTCTCTAGTTTTAATATTTACTTCTGGTCTTACTCTTTGTCTTGTAATCTGGACTAATCCAAATTTGCTTGGAGGTAAGATCTTGTGTTTAGCTTTATCGTCGCTCATTTCTTCTTTCAAGAAATCGAACAACACTTTACGATTTTCAGGATTTGACATATCGATAAAATCGACTACGATGATACCACCCATATCACGAAGACGTAATTGTCTTGCAATTTCGGCAGCTGCAATCATATTCACTTCCATGGCTGTATCTTCCTGGTTGGTGGCCTTATTAGAACGGTTTCCGCTGTTTACGTCTATAACGTGCAAAGCTTCAGTGTGTTCGATAATAAGATAAGCCCCTTTACTCATGGATACTGTTTTTCCAAAAGAAGTTTTGATTTGTCTCTCTATGTTGTATTTCTCAAAAATAGGTGTGTCTTTTGATTGATAAAACTTAACAATTGATTGTTTGGATGGTGCAATTTCTTGCAAATAATCCTTTGTTTGGTTGTACAACTCTTCATCATCAATTTGAATACCACTAAAGGTATCATTAAATACGTCTCTTAATATCGAAGAGGCTCTGTTGAGTTCTCCTAATACTTTGGACGGATGATGAGCAGTTGGTAATTTTTTACACATTGCAGTCCATCTGCTAAGCAGGTTCTGCAAATCTTTTTCTAATTCGGCTGTATTTTTGCCTTCGGCTACTGTGCGAACAATAACACCAAATCCTTTTGGTTTGATGGATTGTACTAATCGTTTCAAGCGTTCTTTTTCTTTTTTGTCTTCTATTTTTTGTGAAATAGAAACGCGGTCAGAAAACGGAACCAAAACTATAAATCTTCCGGCAAGAGAAAGCTCAGCGCTAATTCTTGGTCCTTTTGTAGATATAGGTTCTTTGACGACTTGTACTAAAACAGATTGATTGGCACTTAATACATCAGTAATAGTACCATCTTTATCTATTTCTTTTTCAAACTGAAAGGTTTTTAGGGAGAAATCTTTTAATTTACCTGCGCTTACAAGTTTTATGAATTTCAGTTGGGAAGATAAGTTAGGACCTAAATCGTGATAATGTAAAAAAGCATCTTTTTCGAAGCCAACATTTACAAAAGCAGCGTTCAATCCGGCAACTGGTTTCCTGATTTTGGCAATAAAAATATCACCAACCTGGAAGTTGCTTTTTTCTTCTTCTTTGTGTAATTCAATTAGTTTTCCATCTTTTAATAAGGCAAAATCTACGGCTTCAGAACTAGATCTAATGATTAATTCTTTATTCACACTGTAAATTTTTTATCTATTCGCCATGGCGAACAAATGGATTAAACAATATTTTAACAGGTATTGAACCCGGGGAGATTTTAGATTTATGAGTTTTGATTCTTGATTTTAGATTTTTAAAATCTGCAATCTTAAATCGGTAATCTACAATCTTAAATCTCAATTTCAATGAACGTTTAAAAAGAAAAAAGTAGTTTAAAACTACTTTTTCTTCTTGTGACGGTTAGCTCTCGCTCTTTTTTTACGTTTGTGCGTCGCTACCTTATGTCTCTTTCTTTTTTTACCACTTGGCATATCTTATCGATTTTATGATTAATTAATATTGTTATTTTGCTTCGTTATTTGTTTTCACTCCTTCTACAAAAACTTTTGCAGGTTTGAATGCAGGAATATTGTGTGCAGGAATTTTTATTGTTGTATTCTTAGAAATATTTCTTCCTGTTTTCTCAGCTCTAGTTTTCACTATAAAACTTCCAAAACCTCTTAAATAAACATTGTCTCCAGTTTCTAATGAATTTTTTACTTCATTCATAAAAGTCTCTACAGTTGCCTGTACATCTCCTTTTTCAAGACCTAATTTTTCTGAAATTTTTGCTACGATATCTGCTTTCGTCATTTTCTTTCCTATTTATAATGTTGTACTATTTTTTTGAGTTTGCAAATATAGGAATTTAAAAAACAATTATTCAAGCTAATTGATTAAATTTTAATCACATAAACTTTTACTTTTGCTAACAAATAATTAAAACATGATTTTTTCTAACTCGCTAGTACAATGGTATTTACAAAATAAACGCGATTTACCTTGGAGAAATACCGCTGATCCGTACCCTATTTGGCTCTCTGAAATCATGTTACAACAGACGCGTGTTGCGCAAGGAATGCCTTATTTTTTATCTTTTACAACCGCTTTCCCTACTGTTTTTGATTTGGCGAAAGCCAATGAAGAACAAGTTTTGAAACTTTGGCAGGGATTAGGATATTATTCCAGAGCTCGAAACTTACATAAAACTGCACAGCATATCGCTTTTGATTTATCCGGAATCTTTCCGGGGAATTATAATGACTTATTGAAATTAAAAGGAGTAGGGGAATATACCGCAGCTGCCATTGCTTCTTTCTCCTATAATGAAGCCGTTCCCGTTGTTGATGGAAATGTGTTTCGGGTTTTATCACGTTATTTCGATATGGATACGGATATTGCTCAGGCTTCCGCCAAAAAAGAATTCGCTGCACTGGCTTTCGAACTCATGCCAAAAGACAATCCGGCAACTTTCAATCAAGCCATTATGGAGTTTGGTGCTTTGCAATGCGTTCCTAAAAGTCCGAATTGCGGCATTTGTGTTTTCAACGAAAGTTGCGCCGCTTTGCAAAAAAATAAAGTCGATCAATTGCCTGTAAAGTCCAAAAAACTAAAAGTTAGGAACCGATACTTTAATTATTTGGTTGTTGCCGATGAAATGGGAAATACAATTATTCAGAAACGAACGGACAAAGGAATTTGGCATAATTTATATGAATTCCCTTTGATAGAAACAGATAAGGAAGAAGATTTTGATTGTATTTCGGAGCAAATTCAAAATGATTTTTTCAAAGACAATAGTATTTTGAGTGTTTCCGAATGCAATGAAAAAAGCATCATTCATAAATTGTCACACCAGCATTTGCATATCAAGTTTTGGAAAGTATCTGTAAAAGGAACAATTGAAAACGGAATTGATGGGGAAACTTTGAGAACTTTTCCTTTTCCAATTGTGATTCATAATTTTATTGAAAAGGATTTATAGAGTTTCTAAAAAAATGTATCTTTGATAGAAATACCAAATCCTACAATGAACGGAACATTAAATAAAGTTATGCTTATCGGTTTTCTTGGTGATGATGTCAAAATGCATTATTTCGACGGAGGCAATTGTATTGGAAGATTTCAGTTGGCAACAAACGAAGTCTATATCAACAAAACCACCAACGAAAAAATCACTTCTACGGAGTGGCATAATTTGGTAGTACGAAATAAAGCGGCTGAACTTTGTGAAAAATACCTTTCTAAAGGAGATAAAATATACGTGGAAGGACGCATTAAGTCCCGTCAATGGCAGTCAGAGGATGGAAGCACGAAACACACTACTGAAATTCAGGTAACCGAATTCACTTTTCTTACAACAAAAAAAGACAGTGAAAACAACAAACAAATTCCTGCAGCTGATGTTGCGAAAAACACTAATTTTGACCCGGAAAATAATGTCTTGCCTATTAATGACTTGCCATTTTGATTGTTTAATTAATCTTAACTAATTTGGACCCAGAGCCCAGTTTATTTTTTGCTTACGCTATTGATACTAATGTAGTGTTTGGCTTTACAGGAATAGTTGTTTTGTTATTTTGTTCTGCATTAATTTCAGGTGCTGAAGTTGCCTTGTTTTCGTTGTCACAAAAGGATATTGATAAAACAGTACAGGAAAATAACTCCAAAGGGAAAATTATTGCTAAACTTTTAGAAAAACCAAAAAAACTGGTAGCGACACTTCTTGTTGCCAATAATTTTATCAATATTTCCATAGTATTATTATTTTCGTTTGTTGGAAAAACAATCTTTTCGGGAGTAACAACACCACTTTTAAAATTTATTCTGGAAGTACTGACCGCTACTTTTTTAATTTTATTATTCGGTCAGGTCTTACCAAAAGTATACGCCAGCAGAAACAATACAAAGTTTGCCAAACTGATTGTATATCCAATTGCTTTTTTGGATAAATTGCTTTCGCCAATAAGTTTACCGATGCGTGCTGCAACGATTTATTTGCACAATAAATTAGGAAAGCAAAAAACAAATTTCTCTGTCGATCAATTGTCTCAAGCTTTAGAATTAACAGCTTCAGATGAAACTTCTACGGAAGAGCAAAAAATTTTAGAAGGAATTGTAAGTTTTGGAAATACCGATACGAGACAAGTGATGAGTCCCCGAATCGATATTTTTGCTTTAGAAATAGACGAATCTTTTTCCGTTATTTGTCCCAAAATCATAGAAAAAGGATATTCCAGAATTCCGGTTTATAGAGACAATATAGACCAGATAGAAGGCGTTTTGTATGTCAAAGATTTGCTTCCGCATATTAATACTAATGAGTTTGACTGGAAATCATTGTTGCGAGAGCCTTTCTTTGTTCCTGAAAATAAAAAACTGGATAATTTGCTGAAAGACTTTCAGAGTATGAAAAGTCATTTGGCGATTGTAGTTGATGAATATGGAGGAACTTCCGGTTTGGTATCACTTGAGGATGTTATTGAAGAAATTGTAGGGGATATCAGCGATGAATTTGACGACGAGAATATTAATTTTTCCCAAATTGACGATAGAAATTACCTTTTTGAAGGAAAAATAAACCTCAAGGATTTTTACAGGATAATTGATGTCGATGAAGAATTATTCGAAATCAAAAAAGGAGAAGCCGAAACGCTGGCTGGTTTTATTCTTGAAATTTTGGGAAATTTTCCCAAAAAAAATCAAAAAATTTCATTCGAAAACTGTCTGTTTACAGTAGAAGCAGTGGATCAAAAAAGGGTGAAGCAAATAAAAGTAACGATTGAATAAATCCTCCCCCTAACCCCTCTGAAGGAAGGGGAGTCATTGGGAAATGTGTTTCTTTTGAAAAATAAAAGATTAAATAAATTTAGAATACAAATGTTTAAAAAAATAATCACTTTTTCGGCAATAGTAATAATATCATTGTTGAGTTTTAGTTGCAAAGATGATGTCTTGCCTAAACCTTCCAGTTATTTGCGATTGGATTATCCGGAAGCCAAGTATGTAAATTTTGAAAATGAATGTCCTTTTGCTTTCGAAATGAATTCAGATGCCATTATCAAAAAAGAGACGGATTGTGGTTTTACGATTACGTATCCAAAAATGAAAGCGACTATTTATCTCACCTATAAACCAGTCACGAAAAATATTAATGAACTGTTGCGAGATGCGCAAAAATTGACTTATGAACACGTGATAAAAGCGGATGATATTCTGGAGCAACCGTATTTGAATTCAGACAAAAAAGTTTATGGGATGTTTTATCAGGTAGAAGGAAATGCAGCTACAAATTCACAGTTTTACGCTACAGATAGTACTAAACATTTTGTTACAGGCTCTGTTTATTTTTATGCAAAACCCAATTATGATTCCATTATGCCAGCGGCGAGTTATATCAAAAATGACATGCAGCGACTGTTGGAAACCCTGAAGTGGAAATAACAATAATAGAAATTTACTGAAATTTTAAAAAACAATCAATATCCTTTTATAGCCATATAAGGCATTTAAGTACAAATAAGTCCGTAAATATTGGATTCAGAGCTTTCTTGAATGGTCTTCAATTTCTTGTATGGTTCAAAAAAAAGCATTCCCGTTAAGAGAATGCTTTTTTTTATACAATTTGAAAGTCTGGATTACGACTTCATATTCGAAACTTTGTATATTTTACCATCTGCTGCGGCTTCGACAACTTTAGTCAATTTTTCTGGAGTTTGAACCGTTTTGTCAAAAGTTACGGTGGCTAATTTTGTGTCAAAATCTACCGTTGCTTTTTGAACGCCGTCCAATCCGGTCAAATCTTCTTGAATCGTTTTGGCACAACCTATAGCGCAAGTCATTCCTTCTACTGAGAAACTCGCTGTTTGAAGATTGGCAGCTGCAATTTCTTTTTTAACTTTTGGAGCTTCTGTTGTTGCAGTTTCTTTTGAAACTATATCTGTTGATTTTTCTTTACAGCCTACAAATAAAACACTTGTAAGTACTAGCGTTACGATTGATTTTTTGAAATTCATTATGATGTAAATTTTAAAGATTAAAAGCGTGTTTCTGAACTGCAAAATTAATTAAAAAAAGGAGGACTAATTCATAAAATAATTACAATTTTGGGGCAAAATTATCTTTATGGAATCGAAGCAGTTAAAATGGGTGTACTTGATGGTTCTTGCCTTGGTTTGGGGAAGTTCATTTATATTAATAAAAAAAGGACTAATTGGTTTGACAGCTTTACAATTGGGATCGTTGCGAATTATTTTTGCAGCTGTTTTTTTATTGCTGATAGGATTTAAAAGTTTATCCAAAATTCCGGCACATAAATGGAAATACATTGCCTTAACTTCTATGTTCGGGACATTTATACCAGCTTACCTTTTTGCGATTGCCCAGACCGAAATTGACAGTTCCGTGAGTTCTATTTTGAATTCTCTGACCCCTTTGAATACATTGATTCTAGGAGCTTTGGTTTTTGGGTTGCAATTCAAAAGAAATCAGATTTTTGGAATTCTAATCGGTTTAATAGGAAGCGCCTTATTGATTTTGAATGGCGCTATCCATCATCCGGAACAGAATTATTATTATGCTATTTTGGTTTTAATAGCTTCAATATGCTATGCAGTCAATGTAAATTTAATCAAAAAATATTTACATGATTTGAGTCCGTTGAGTATTACTACAGGTAATTTTATGATGTTGTTTTTTCCGGCATTCATCATCTTGTTTTTTTCCGGTTTCTTCGAAGTAATGCACGATGTGAAAGTGCAGGAATCGGTTTTATTTATTATGGTTCTTGGGGTTGTAGGAACGGGAATTGCGAATATTCTGTTCTTTAAACTCATCCAAATGTCCTCGCCGGTTTTTGCTACCTCGGTAACATATTTGATTCCTGTGGTTGCATTTTGCTGGGGATTATTAGACAATGAAATGCTTACGACGGTTCAGTTTTTTGGTGCTTTTATCGTTTTAATCGGAGTGTATTTATCGGCTAAAAAATAGATTGAGAAACTTTATAAAACAACAAAGGCTGTCTTTTTAGACAGCCTTTGTTTATTAATTCAAGATTTGATTATTGAAAATCAGCATCCGAAACACCTTCGTTGATTTTTACATCAGACATTTTTATATCCAATTCAAATCCTACATTTTGGATGATGTTAAAAGGAATCTTAACCCCTTTTACTTCTTTATAATCTCCGTAATTTGTAGTTTGAGTGATGGTTTGACCACCTTGTTCCATTGTTTTTGATTCGGATACTTTCAGTCCGGAAGTTACATCGTAATAGAATGTTGTTTTTCCATTTTTTACAGCATACGCATCTTTTCCACTGATTGTTTCGATACCGCTCAATACTAATCCTTCTTTTTTAGAAAGCAATAACTCTTCGAAAGTTGTTGCACTTGCTTTCATTTCAGTAAGATCATTGCCTTCAATGTTTTTGCGTTGCCCTTGTTGCATGATGTAAGCTCCTTTTTCATTGATAACTTGCTTCATCAAGCTCATGGTTCCCATCGCTAATTCAACCATTAATTTTCCTTTAGCATCTATTTTAGAAGTAAAACTTAAAGGAGAAGGCGCTTGAGGAATAGTTGTAGTTCCATTCATGGCGATTGTTTTTACGGCAGAAGCTGCTTTTTCTCCACCAATAGCTTTGATGTAATTATCAATAACGCTTTTGGCAGTTACGCCTGCAGGAATGTCTTTTTTGAAAACTGGTTTTTCCAATGGATTACCGTATTTGTCAAAATAAAACATTGGGATTTTTAGTTTTTCCAAAGCTGGAATCACTTCGGATCCTTTTCCGGCAATAATGATTCGTTTATTATCTAAAAGAAAATATTTGTTAGCTGCACGAAGTACATCATCGGCAGTTACCGCATTGATAGTTTTGATATAATTTTCATAAAAATCTTTTGGAAGATCTTCTGTCTCTATATTCAAGGCATATCGGGCAATTGATTGCGGTTTTTCTACCTGCATAACAAATCGTCCAATATAACCGGCTTTAGTGTTATTCAGCAATTCCTCGCTTACTTTCTCAGTACGTATTTTTTTTATTTCCTTGATAAATTCAACGACTGCGCTATCTGTAACTACGTTTCTTACCGCCGAAGTCGATCTTAGTTTAGTCACGTATTTTCCGCTTCCTATTATAGAACTGGCACCGTAAGTCCATGCGTGTTTTTCTCTTAAATTCATATTAAGATAACTATTGAAATCACCGCCAAGAATATACGTTGCGATTACAGCAGGGAAGAAATCAGGATCACTCATCTTTAAATTCAAAGTATTCACTAGTGAAATCTCCGATTGTACTGCATTAGGCACATCAACAAAATTGATTTGAGTAAACGGTACATTTTCCGGTGCTGCGTAGGTCAGTTTTGGCGTGCTTCTTTTTTGCCAAGATCCAAATAGTTGCTCTACAATTGGTTTTGCTTCTTTGTATTTGATGTCACCAATAATCACCAGATAAGCGTTTTCGGGAACAAAATAATTGGCATAATTAGCTTGAATATCCGCAAGAGTTACGTTTTTAATCGTTTCTTCGGTCATGTATTCTCCAGAAGGGTGGTTTTTTCCAAAAGCAAGTGCGTCAACAACTCTGTTTGCAATAGCAGGAACACTCTTTTCTTGAGATTTAAGTCCTTCCAGTAATTTTGCTTTCTCTTTCTCGAATTCTTCTTGAGTAAAATTTGGGTGCAAAGCTCCGTAAGACATCAATTCCAGTATTCGTTTAGAATATTTAGAAAGGGTGCTTGCATAAGCTCCTTGCGAATTAAAATTAAGATCAGCTCCTAGAAAATCAATCTCTTCGTTGAAAGCATCTTTTGCTAATTTTTTACTCCCGTTTCCTATCATGCTGCTCGTCAGGTCATCAACTCCTTTTTTATTGCCTTCGGCATAAGGAGCGTTGTCCAGCGAAAGACTGAAGCTAACTTTTGGTAGTTTATGATTTTCAACAATCATTACCTTCAAACCATTTGACATAACAAAAGTTTGTGGTTTTTTGATGTTTACTACTGGTGAAGCTCCAGGTTTAGGTTGTGTACGATCTTGTGCCTGCATAATTCCTGTTACCAACAAAATGAATAATAATATATTTGTTTTTTTCATGATTTAGAATGTCTTAGTTTTTAGCCTGTTCTGTGGAAGGGATATAATCCAAAAGCAATCTTTGGTTTGGATTCAAATATTTTTTTGCTACGTCTCTAATTTCTTCACGAGTGATAGAATGTAAAAGTTCTATCTCAGTGTTGATTAAATTGATATCACCATAAAGCATATAATAGGTTGCTAAGTTTTCGGCAATTCCTTCTACATTTGAATTGGCATTCACAAAATTATTGTCAAACTTATTTTGTAATTTTTGATAGTCTTTTTCAGAAATCAATTCGGTTTGAATTTTCACAATTTCTTCATCAATTTCTTTCAGGACATCAGCAGCAGTGTTAGTTCCCATTGGCAAGCCATACAAAATATACATTCCATAATCTTCTTGACTAAAACCAACGGCGCCTATTTGTAATGCCATTTTTTTCTCATCAACAATTTTTTTATATAATTTAGAACTTTTACCATCACTTAAATAAGAAGAAATGAAATCCAAAACTCTGGCATCTCTTGTTTTCATTGAGGGTGTTCTGTACGAAGCAACTAACATTGGGATCTGTATGTTAGCATCCTGATACGTTGCTTTTATAGTTTGAGTGATTGGTTCTTCAATAAAAGTTTGTTTCGTTACAGCAGTTCCTTTTTTTATTGGCCCAAAATATTTCTGAATCCATTCTTTGGCTTGATTTTTTTCGAAATCACCGGCAACAACTAAAACAGCGTTGTTTGGAATATAGAATTTTTTATTAAATGCTTGAAATTCTTCTAAAGTTGCAGCATCCAAATCTTTCATTGAACCAATAGTAGTCCAGCGATACGGATGATTCTTGAACATGTTTTCTTTTACAACCGTAAGAATGTTTCCATAGGGGCGATTGTCAAAACTGGTTCTTTTCTCTTCTTTTACGACTTCATTTTGGGTGTCAACACCAATTTGATTAATTACAGGGTGCATTAATCTTTCGGATTCCATCCAAAGTGCTAATTCTAAATTATTAGAAGGAAATACTTCGTAATAATACGTTCTGTCATCAGAAGTGTTTGCATTGTTCGTTCCTCCATTTGAACTTACAATTTTCATCCATTCACCACGTTTGATGTTTTCAGTTCCTTCAAATAACAAATGTTCGAAAAAATGGGCAAAACCAGTTCGTTCCGGATTCTCGTCTTTGGAGCCCACATGATACATCACAGAGGTAACAACTACAGGCGCAGAAGGATCGTTATGCAAAATGACATGCATGCCATTGTCTAAATTGTATTCTTCGAAAACTACTTTTTGAGCCGAGGCAACTCCACCAAGCATGAGCGCTGTACTTAAGGCCATTATTGATTTTTTCATATGGATTAATAAATTTTTATTTTCTATAAGTAACGAAAAAGAGGGTATTGTTACGTCAAAAATACTACAGAATAAAACTTTAATAACTGTTCATTTGTGTTTTTTCTCAATCGGCTTCAAAAGTATGATAAATCAGGGAGTTAGCGTTGGTAAATATTTTTTGTTTTACTAATTGCAGGTTAAATATTTAATTGTATATTTGCAACCTTAAAAATTATTAAAACAATTCAGTATGTATGCAATCGTAGAGATAGCAGGGCAACAGTTCAAAGTAAGCAAAGACTTAAAGGTTTATGTTCACCGTTTGACTAATGAAGAAGGTTCAAAAGTTTCTTTTGACAAAGTTCTTTTATTAGATGATAACGGAACAATCACTTTAGGCGCCCCAGCTATAGAAGGTGCTTCAGTAGAAGCTAAAGTGTTACAACACTTAAAAGGAGATAAAGTTATCGTTTTCAAAAAGAAAAGAAGAAAAGGATACAAAAAGAGAAACGGTCACAGACAATATCTTACTCAAATTGTAATTGAAGGTATTACTGGTGTTGGTGCAAAGAAAGCAGCTCCTAAAAAAGCAGCAGTTGAAGCAACTACAGAAGAAGTTGAAGTTCCTAAGAAAAAAGTAGCTAAAGCTAAAAAAGAAGATACACAAGAATAATAACAAAATAAAACTAATACGTCATGGCTCACAAGAAAGGTGTCGGTAGTTCTAAGAATGGTAGAGAATCAGAATCAAAACGTTTAGGTGTTAAGATTTTTGGTGGTCAAGCTGCTATTGCTGGGAACATCATCGTAAGACAAAGAGGTTCAAAACATAATCCAGGTGAAAACGTTTACATTAGTAAAGATCACACACTACACGCAAGAGTAGATGGAGTTGTTAAGTTCCAAAAGAAAAGAGATAACAAATCTTATGTTTCTATCCTTCCATTTGAAGTTGAAGCATAATTGATTTCCTCAATTATTAAAAAAACCCGTTTCGAAAGAAACGGGTTTTTTATTTTTCCTCTCCCCATCCCGAAGCCTCAGGACTCTCCCCATGAGCGAAAGTGAACTGGCGAAGCAAATGAGAGGGAGTCGAAAAGGAAAATGAATGGGTTGCATGATTTAATCGGTGAAGAGATTCAATTATTGATTGTTCGTCACCGTAGAGACGCACTGCAGTGCGTCTCTACCCGAAAAAATGCAAATCCGTCAAACTGGGTATTTTCGCGAGCTTGGGTTTTTGGTCTAATTGCGCTTCGAAAAAGAATTGTATTCAATAGGTTGGGAATGATTATTTCCTTTTTTCGTCCAATTCTATTTTTTTGTTTTTCGCCGTTTCTAACATGTTGTTTAATTTTTCTCTGTCAAAATATTGGCCTTTTGTAAAAACACTATAAATTCGGTTTACAGCTCTGATGTCAATCAAAGGGTTTTCATCCAGGATTACCAAATCTGCTATTTTACCTTCGTTTATAGAGCCCATAGTATCTGACTTTTTCAAGAATTTTGCTCCGTTAATAGTGGCGGTTTTCAAAATGTCTTTAGGTTGCATACCTGCATTTTGAAACAATTCAAGTTCTTCTGTTAACGCTGCTGCCGGATAAACAAATGTATTTAATGCTGCCGAATCACTTCCTGCCAATATAGTGACACCTGCCTTTTGCATCAATGGAACTTGTTGTGCTATACGTTTATATTTGTCTTTTTTCTGTTGCTTTTGTTCAGCCGTTTCACCTGCCATTCGGCCAATTCGCCATTGGTAATTATCTGTAAAGCGCTTGGTTAGATATTGAAGATAGGCATCGTTTTGATGATTATTTTCGTCTAAATAGGCTAATTGTTTGCCTCCTATTAATGTGGGGGTTACTGTCATCCCTTTTTTAGCCAGTTTTTTATAATTTGAAATGGCTTTTTCTTGGTTGAAATTTTTATTGTACAATTGTTCAGCCTGACCTCTTGTGATTTCTTTGGAATTGAGTTTTGAAATCATTTCGTTTTCATCACTTCCTAATCGTAAAACATAGCTCGCATGTTCGATGCTGGAAAGTCCGTTGTCAATTACGGTTTCAATACTAACATTTGACGGAATATGGCCAGAAACAAGATAGCCTCTATTGTGGGCAGCAAGTACACTTTTTGTGAATAAAGGAGCTTCTAGTGTGCTCTCGGTAATTTTAACAAAATCTACCTTGTAATTATCTAATTTATCAAGCATTAAATGGAGTTCTGATTCATTGCTGATTTCTAAATCACCTTTCCATATTGAATTTAACCCTTCTAATTTTCTTCCAGCAGTAAAAATGGTTGGTCCAAGTAAGCTGCCGCTATTTATTTCATCACGCCAAGACAATACTTTTTCGCCCAAATCGCTTGCGCAGTCTCGAACAGTAGTAATGCCATACGCTAAATATACCGGAAATAAAGCCAAATTATCTTCCACAAGATTTTCACCTTCAATGTGGATGTGATTGTCCCATAGACCGGGAATTACGTATTTATTACTAGCGTCTATTTGATTAGAAGCGGGTACATTGTCATAATTTTTATTTTTCTTACTTATGGCAATTATTTTGTTGTTCTCTATTAAAATGTTTCTGTTTTTTAATATTTTACCGGAAAGGACATCAACAACGTTCGTGTTTTTTATCAGCCATTGGCTATCTGTTTTTTTTTCTTTATTTTGGCTGTGTAGTGTTATAGTAAAAATAAATACTAAACATAGGGCAAGAAGTTTCTTTGGCATTTTTAATTTTTTTTCAAAAGTAAAAAAAAACTGCAACTATTGTAGTAGTTTTTGTTTTATGGGTACAGATTGCAAATCCGCGCTATCGAACTGGAGACATTTCTGCGCAGTCGGGTCAAAGTCGGAGGCTTTGCACAACTGGAGAGATTTATAATGAAAAATTGTTTTTTAAATTCTTTTATTTTATGGCGGTTACCCGCCAAATGGTGTTGGTTTTGTCGTCCGTAAGTAGTAAATCACCATTGGGTATGACAATTACACCAACTGGTCTCCCACGAACGATATCCTTTTCCGGATTTACAATGAAGCCAGTAAGGAAGTCTTCTGATTTGCCCGATGGTTTCCCGTCTTTAAAAGGGACGAAAATCATTCGGTAACCTGATATTATTTTCCGATTCCAAGAGCCATGCTGTGCTATAAAGGCACCATTTCTGTACTTTTCAGGAAAAGAAGTTCCAGTATAAAATGCAAGTCCAAGGGATGCTGTATGTGCACCTAAAGGGAAATCGGGTACCAAGGTTTTTTTTACTAATTCGGGTTTCATTTCTTTTACTCTTACATCTACATGTTGTCCAAAATAGGCGTATGGCCAGCCATAAAAACCGTTTTCTTTAACGGAAGTCAGGTAGTCAGGAACGAGGTCGTCTCCCAATCCATCGCGTTCGTTTACCACTGTCCAGAGTGTTTTGGTTCCTGGCGCCCAACCCATTCCTACAGGATTACGGAGCCCTGCCGCAAAGACTCGCAATTCAGAACCGTCGGGATTTACTTCTAATATGTTGGCGCGGAGTAACTCGTTTGCCATTCCTTCTTCGGCTATATTTGACCCAGAACCCACTGCGATATAAATTTTTGAGTTATCACTATTGGCAATAATATTTCTGGACCAGTGTCTGTTGTGCTTTCCTGCCGGAAGGTCGACAATCTTTTCTCCCTTGCCCGATATTCTTGTTTGCCCTGCCTTATAGGGATAGCGCAATATTGCATTGGTATTAGCTACATAAAACCAATTGTCTATCACTAACATACCGAAAGGTTGATTGAGTCCCTCGGTAAGAAAAGTTTCCCTTAAATCGGGAATGCCATCTTTATTGCTGTCTCGAAGTAAGGTAATAATATTAGCGCTGTGTTTTAAATTATTAGACCTCCATACGCCTTTCAGTGTGGCTCCAATTTGTTTGAGTAGGCTGTAATTGGAATTACTTTGAGCCACCAGCACATCCCCGTTTGGGGTTACATACATCCAACGCGGGTTTTTAAAACCATCCGCATATTTTGTCACCGTAAATTCCGGAGGTGCTATCGGTGTTTCACCGTCTTTCCATCCAATTACTTTAGAAAAATTGCCGTATGATTTGGTAGGAGCACCAAGTGAATCGATTTTAATCGTGCTTTGTGCGATACAAAAGAATGGCAATATGAGTAAAAATATAAATAGATAATTTTTCATAATTATTTAATTTTTAAGTACTTATAAAGTTAATCAGAAATTTTGGTATTCTTTTTATATTATTTTAAAATAAATTTATATAATTATTGCACGATACAGTCGCATATTTCATTTAACTAATTTGAAACAATAAGTTGTGATGAAATTGAGATCATATATTGCTTACGAAGTCAGGAGACTTCAAAGAGCGGGAGGAATTCGTGCCAAACAGTTTCTACAAGTGGCCATTGGTCAATTTTTTATGTGTCCAAATTATCCCATTCTTCACCAGTTGTCCATCTAAGCGCCGATAGTTTACCATTAATCATTCCCCATTCAAAATCATCCCAAATCAGGTTTTCTTTACCATATTTTTCTTCTAGTTTTTTAGCTGATTTTTCAGCTCCTTCCCAAATTTGTAATATTATGGTTGAATTTGTATTCTCTGTACTGAATTCTTCCTGTTCAATTATTTTTATTTCTTCAATTGATATTTTGTATGCTAGATTTTGGTGTCTATTATACCAAATTTTTTCTTCAAATTCTTTTTCTGCTTTCCATATTTCAGTTATGCCTCTTGGTTCTAATTCCCAATCATTTTCAAATTCAATTTCATTAATCAATTCTGAATTAACACTTTTCAGTGCTTCGGTTAAATTTATAAAATATTGTGATTTGTTAGAGTCGAAAATTTGACTAAAATCTTCGTGAGGTTCTTTCTGATTTCCATTTTTTAGACTAAAATCATTCTTGTTATGTGTAATAAACATTAATCCAAATTCTTGTGTTTCGTTTTTCATTTTATAATCCAAATATGATTCGATAATTAAAGCGTCTCCAATACTATTCTTTGATAGATGGAAAGGAGCTTTTTTATCAATTGCTCTTTGTGTTGCTCTTAATTTAATCTCGTCCGTAATATTTATTATTTCTGATTGATAAAATAATTCTTCTATTCTTTCGATGGAATAACTTGCCATATCTCCTAAAACTGGAATTTTGTGATCGATATTATTGAGTTCTGTGAGAATATTGTTTCTGGTTTCTTTATTTCCGTGAGTGAAAACCATTTCTCTAACTTTTTTGAAATGATTTGAAACGCTTTTTTTGGCTTCGGAAGTAATTCTATCTTTATTACGATTAAATTCAGATATAACAATGTCTGGTAATAAAATTGTAATTTCTTCTTGTTTAATAAACTCTTCTAAAAGATTTAGAATTTTTTCTCCTTTATCTGTCTTAGCAATGTCCAACCAAACACAAGTATCAATTAGAATTTTTGTCATTTTTATTGAATTTTTTAAAATGTTAGTTAATTCGTTTATGTATTTAGCTTTTACTGCTCTATTGAGAAAATTTTACTTTGCTAAATTATCGAATTACGATTGACTAAGTTGTAAAAGCAACTATTTCTTATAAGATTAACCTAATATTTCTGCGTGAGGGATGGAAGTGTAAATCCTCCCGTTTTTTTCGGGAGATTGAAACGTATAGCCCGACCTTGTTGCAAACCTAGATTTCTGCTAATAAATGAAAGTCCTGCAACGAGGTCACGCCCAAAAACAAAAAACCCTCGCATTTCTGCAAAGGTTCTAAATCTGAAATCGTAAATCAAGAATCTACAATCTTAAATCATTTAGTATCTGTAATATTCTGGTTTGAACGGACCTTCAACTGGAACACCAATATAATCAGCTTGATCAACACGTAACGTTTCTAATTCAACACCTAATTTAGCCAAGTGCAACATTGCCACTTTTTCATCCAAATGTTTTGGTAACATATACACATCATTGTTGTAAGCCGCGCTGTTTTTCCACAATTCGATTTGAGCCAAAGTTTGGTTGGTGAATGAGTTACTCATTACAAAACTTGGGTGACCTGTCGCACAACCAAGGTTTACCAAACGACCTTCTGCCAAGATAAGAACGTCTTTTCCAGCGATAGTATATTTGTCAACTTGTGGTTTGATTTCAATTTTTGATGCACCGTGGTTCGTGTTCAACCAAGCCATGTCAATTTCGTTGTCAAAATGTCCAATGTTACAAACAACCGTTTTGTCTTTCATTTGTTCGAAATGAGAACCCAAAACGATGTCTTTATTTCCAGTTGTCGTGATAATGATATCCGCATTTCCAACAACAGTGTTTAATTTTTTAACTTCAAAACCGTCCATTGCAGCTTGCAACGCACAAATTGGGTCAATTTCGGTAACCGTCACGATAGAACCAGCACCTCTAAAAGAAGCTGCAGTTCCTTTTCCAACATCACCATAACCACAAACGATTACTCTTTTTCCGGCTAGCATCAAGTCAGTTGCACGACGAACTGCATCAACTGCAGATTCTTTACAACCGTATTTGTTGTCAAATTTCGATTTAGTAACCGAGTCATTAACATTGATTGCAGGCATTGGTAACGTTCCAGCTTTTACTCTTTCGTACAATCTGTGAACACCAGTTGTAGTTTCTTCAGATAATCCTTTGATTCCAGCAACTAATTCTGGGTAACGGTCAATAACCATGTTGGTCAAATCTCCACCGTCATCAAGAATCATATTCAATGGTTTTCTGTCTTCACCAAAGAATAATGTTTGCTCAATACACCAGTCAAAATCTACTTCGTTCAAGCCTTTCCAAGCATAAACTTGAATCCCTGCAGCAGCAATTGCAGCAGCAGCTTGATCTTGAGTAGAGAAAATGTTACAAGAACTCCAAGTCACTTCAGCACCAAGAGCGATTAAAGTTTCAATCAAAACCGCAGTCTGGATTGTCATGTGCAAACATCCTGCAATACGAGAACCAGCAAGTGGTTGTTCGTTTTTGTATTCCGCACGAAGCGCCATTAAACCTGGCATTTCAGCTTCTGCTAGTTCAATTTCTTTTCTTCCCCAAGCCGCTAGAGAAATGTCTTTAACTTTGAAAGCCACAAAAGGCATAGTTGTAGTACTCATTTATAGTATATTTGTAAGTGTAAAATTTTTTGCAAATTTACGTAATAACTTTAGAATTTTACTGTTTTCTAAAAGATTTATGAATTGTTTAATTCGCTAATCTTTTGAACATTAACTAAATAATTTTTTTTCAGGAGCTATTTCCCGTTATTCGCTATATCTTTTTACACGCAAAAAAGCGTGAAAAAAGGATGCCGCTGCTACCGGGGCTAAAAATCAAGATAACACGATGCCACTTTATAAAACGATACATGTCAATTCCGCTACCCAAATCCTCGTTTGGAAAGTAACCGAATCTTTTCAAGAATTATTAGAACAAGTGGTTTTAAACGATACCAATCGTATCCGACTTGACGGAATGAAATCCGAGATGCATCAACGTGCCTTCCTGAGTGTTCGCAAATTATTACAGGAAACAGGACACACCGATTTGGATTTGTATTATGATGAATTCGGGAAACCGCATCTTAATGGAGAGAAGCATATTTCTATAACCCATTCCCATAATTTTTCGGCAATTATCATTAGTGACGAAACCGTGGGAATCGACATTGAATTACAAAGAGACAAAATCATCCGAATCGCCGATAAATTCTGTGACTCGGAGTTTCAATTTTTATCGCCAAGCTTCGCAACTGAAAAAACACAAGAATACATTCGGAAATTGACCGTAATTTGGGGCGCCAAAGAAGCGATTTTCAAAATTAGAAACGAAAAAGGAATCAGTTTCAAAGACCATATCAAAGTAAATGCTTTCGAATTAGAAAATAACCAAACTATCGCCGAACTTCACTTTGATAGTTTAGTGAAGGGTTTCACTATTCATTTTGAAGAAATAGAGGAATTCACTTTAGTTTATGCCCTTGAAAAATAGTGTTCAGTGCTCAGTTTTTAGTGTTCAGCTACAGTAATCAGTTAAATAATCCGTGTAAATCTGTAAAATCCGTGTCATCCGCGTGCCAAAAATGACAAATATTTATAACAACATTTTAAAAGCGAAAAAAGATCCCGAAGCGTCGGGACAAAAGTTACTCGCTATTCTTCTTGATCCCGATAAAATTGTCTGGAAAAATCTTGGTAATTTAATCTCAAAAATAAATCAATCGCCAGCAACACATATTTTCATTGGCGGAAGTCTGGTAGAAAATAACATCCTAGACAGATTAATTATAGAAATAAAAAAAAACAGCACATTACCTATCGTTTTATTCCCGGGAAATCCATCCCAAATATCAAACAAGGCCGATGCGATTTTGTTTCTGTCTTTAATCTCAGGAAGAAATCCCGATTATTTAATCGAGCACCAAGTAAAAGCGGCACCCATTTTAAAGAAAACCCAACTCGAAATTATCTCCACTGGATATATTTTGATAGAAAGCGGTAAAGAAACTGCGGTAGAACGCGTTAGTAAAACCAAACCTTTGGACAGGAATAATCTGGATTTGGCATTGGCAACAGCTCAAGCCGGCGAAATGTTAGGCAATAAGTTGATTTATCTTGAAGCGGGAAGTGGCGCAGAACAAGCTGTTCCGTTAGAAATGATTGAATTAGTTTCTCAGAATATTGAAATTCCATTACTTGTTGGCGGCGGAATTGTAGATTTGCAAGGAATTCAAAATGCTTACCAAGCTGGAGCCGATTTAGTTGTAATAGGAACTGCTTTTGAAAAAGATTTGAATTTTTTTAATAACAGATATTAGTTTTATTTGTCATCCCGAGCGCAGTCGAGGGACGAGGGGTAAATTCACAAACCTAAAATACTTCAATGATAGAATACTTTTTTTCTCAATATGCAGATTACCCAACATTAGATATAATTTTGGAAATTGTAGCGGTCGTTTTTGGTTTATCAAGTGTTTGGTATGCTAAAAAAGATAACATTTTAGTATTTCCAACAGGGATTGTAAGTACATTAATATTCGTTTATTTGCTTTGGAAATGGACTTTATGGGGGGAGATGATGATTAATGGGTATTATTTTGTGATGAGTATTTACGGATGGTATCATTGGACCAGAAAAAAAGGAGACACTGTTGAATTTCCAATTTCAAAAATTTCAAGCTCTGAAAAACGAATTGCCATAATTCTTTTTATATTTACGGTTGTATTTGTGGTTTTGGTTTATCAGTATTTTGATAAATTTACCACTTGGTATGCTTATGTAGACACATTCATTACGGGGATTTTCTTTGTGGGAATGTGGCTCATGGCCAAAAGGAAAGTAGAAAATTGGATATTTTGGATTATTGGAGATGTAATTTCAATTCCACTATATTTTTCAAAAGGGTTTACTTTTACAAGTTTTCAGTACACAGTATTTACAATTGTTGCCATTTTTGGCTATTTAGAATGGAAGAAAATCTCAGACAACTCTCAATCGGAGCTACAAAAATAATTAAAATAGCTTTATTTGGTCCCGAAAGTACCGGAAAAACCACATTAGCAAAACAACTAGCTGATTACTATAAAACAGAATGGGTTCCTGAATATGCACGAGAATATCTTCAAGAAAAATGGGATGTACATCAGCAAATTTGCACTATTGACGATATGTTACCGATTGCTTTGGGTCAAACCAAATTAGAAAATGAAAGCGCTTTAATTGCCAATAAGTATCTTTTTTGCGATACTAATTTGCTGGTGACCAAAGTTTTTTCGGAAGTGTATTATGATTATTGTGATCCATTATTAGATCAAGCGGCTCGAGAACATGAATACGATTTGTTTTTCCTTACGGATATTGATGTCCCTTGGGAAAAAGATGATTTAAGAGATAGCCCTGAAGAAAGAGAATCCGTATTTGCAATTTTCAAACAGTCTTTAATTGATAATAAAAAACCATTTGTAATTCTTTCAGGAGATAAAAAATTACGACTTAAAAAGGCAATTGCCATGATCAATGATTTGGCAGAAGCCAATGAAATGGGTTTTTCTTCGGTTGATTTTATTCAAATTCAGGAACACGGAATTCCAATTAAAAATATTCAAAAACAATTAAAGTTTCTTCAAAACGGAATTTCTAAAATTGATTTGGTAGATCCGGCAACATTGTTTAATGGAATTTTAAAATTATCAGAAACAGATTTTAAGCAAAAGGCAGCTTTTTTTGATGCCAATAAATCAAATCTGAAGTTAGAGAAATTTGTTCCTGCTTCAGGAGCCGCAAGCAGAATGTTTAAGTTTTTAATTGCTTTTTTGAATGAGTTTGATGTTGAAAACGAAAGTATCAACGCTTACATTAATAGAAAAAAAGATACGGAATTATCTATTTTTATAGTTGGCATGGAAAAATTTCCTTTTTTTGAGGCAATTGACAAGCAACTTAAAGAGGAGTTTGCAGATTTCGATTCTTTAGACAGCAGTTATAAAAATTATTACTTTATAAAATTGCTTTTGGCTTCTGATTATTTTGATTTTGCCAATAAACCAAAAGCAATTCTGCCTTTTCATAAATACAAAACACACATTGCAACTCCTGTTGAAGAACATTTGAATGAATGTACCCATTATGCGAGTTCCAATAACAATTCGTATCTGCATTTTACGGTTTCTGAATCGCATCAGGAGCAATTTGAAAGGGTTATTGATAGCATTAAAAATAAAATTGAAAAGGAATCCGGCACTTCAATACATGTTAATTATTCGTATCAAAATAAGAGTACAGACACTATTGCTGTAGATTTGGAAAATAAGCCATTTAGAGATGAAAATGGGGAGTTGGTTTTCAGACCGGGTGGACACGGTGCTTTGATTGATAATTTAAATAATCTGGATTCCGATATTATATTTATCAAAAATATTGACAATGTAATTCAAAACAATATTGAAAAAATTGCCCTGTACAAAAAAGCATTGGCAGGAATTTTAATGGAAGTACAGGGAGAAGTTTTTAAATATTTGCACACTATCGATAGGTATGAAGTGGAGCAAAAGTATATCGATGAAATAATCCTTTTTTTAGAAGAAAGATTAAATATTAAAATTCAGGATGATTTTTATACTTGTAGTTTAGAAAGTAAGATCACACAAATTAAAGGGTATTTAAACAGACCAATGCGTGTATGCGGAATGGTAAAAAATGAAGGAGAACCTGGTGGAGGCCCTTTTTGGATAAAAAATGAAAAAGGGGCAGTTTCGTTGCAAATTGTGGAAAGTTATCAAGTAGATTTTTCGAATAAAAACCAGTCTGAAATACTTACTAGAGCTACTCATTTCAATCCTGTGGATTTAGTTTGCGGCATTAAAAATTATAAAAAAGAAAAATTTGATTTGACTCAATTTATAGATTACAATAGTGGTTTTATAGTGGAGAAAAATAAAAACGGTAAAGAATTGAAAGGATACGAATTGCCGGGCTTATGGAATGGCGCTATGGCAAACTGGATTACCATATTTGTTCAAGTGCCTTTAATAACATTCAATCCTGTAAAAACCGTAAATGATTTATTAAAACCTGCACATCAATCGGCCTAACTTTGGAAAATGAAAAAATTATATCCGAATTAAGTTTTAAAGCCGTCCGCAGTAGTGGAGCCGGTGGTCAGAACGTAAATAAAGTTTCTTCGAAAGTGGTACTTACATTTGATGTGCAACATTCTCAAGCTTTAACTGAGGAAGAAAAACTCCTTATTGAAACCAAATTGTCTTCCAGATTGACCACTGATGCTGTTTTAATCTTAAATTGTGATGAAGATCGAAGCCAGTTTAGAAATAAAGAAATTGTAACCAAACGATTTTTGGAACTCATCAAAAATGCGTTGCTAATTCCTAAAGAACGAAAAGCGACCAAAATTCCTAAGTCGGTTATTAGAAAGCGAATAAAGGACAAAAAGAATGTTTCTGAAGTTAAAAAAAATCGCAGAAGACCAGAATTATAGTATTAAGATAATAGTATTATGTATCAAGACTAAACGTCAAGACTTAAAAACCTATAAAAAAAATCTTAATACTTAATACTATTATCTTAATACTTTTTTACCTTTGCCTTGTCTCAAAGGGGTGCTCTAAATAACGAGCTGAGATTATACCCAAAGAACCTGGACAAGTAATGTTGTCAAGGGAAAAAATGACAAAATAGCGTGCAAACGATCTATTTGTCATAGGAAACAATCATTTTAATTTAACAAAAGAATAATTCCCCCTTTTATTCGTAATCTTTTTACGGATGAATACTATTATTAGTTGCAAAGTTGCAAAGTCGCAAAGTTGCAAAGTTTTTAAAAGCAAGGTGCTAACTCCTTGTATGTCTATTGTCTTTTCTCTATTATCTTTTTATTCCTTTTCGCAAGTCAAAGACACGACCAAAGTCAACCAACTAGATGAAGTCTTGGTTTCGGCAGTACGTGTGACTACAAAAACACCGGTCAGTTTTAGCAATTTGGACAAAAAGGAAATCAAATTCCGAAATTTAGGACAAGATATTCCTATTTTGATGAATTATTTGCCTTCAGTTGTCACGACTTCCGATGCCGGAAATGGAGTGGGTTACACTGGAATTCGGGTTCGCGGCAGCGATGCAACCCGTGTAAATGTAACCATCAACGGGATTCCTTACAATGATTCTGAAAGTCATGGAACGTATTGGGTAAATATGCCTGATTTTGCCTCATCGCTGGAGAGTTTGCAATTGCAGCGCGGTGTAGGAACTTCTACTAATGGAGCAGGGGCTTTCGGTGCCAGTTTAAATATGCTTACCGATAATTTTGCCAAAGAAAGCACGGGGGAAATATCGAACTCTTTTGGAAGTTTCAATACTAGAAAACACACGGTAAAATTCAGTACAGGTTTGATGAACGATCATTTCGAAATCGCGGGACGTTTGTCTGCTTTAAATTCGGATGGGTATGTGGACCGCGGTGCATCTGATTTGAAATCATATTTTCTTCAAGGGACGTATGTAGGGAAAACAACGTTAATCAAAGCCTTGGTTTTTGGCGGAAAAGAGAAAACGTACCAGTCTTGGAACGGAATTGATGGCGAAACGCTAATCAGAGATAGAACGTTTAATTCAGCGGGAGCTTTTACGGATGAACAAGGAAATGATCGTTTTTATGACAATGAAACCGATAATTACCAACAAGATCACTCTCAATTGCATTGGAACGAAAAAATAGCAGCAAACTGGAGCACCAATTTAGCCTTGCATTACACGAAAGGAAAAGGATTCTATGAAAATTACAAAGAAGATGCGGATTTTTCTGATTATGGATTGCAGCCAGTTGGTGCAGTAACAACGACTGATTTGATTCGGCAAAAATGGTTGGATAATGATTTTTACGGAACGACATTTTCTGCGAATTACAAGAAAGATAAGTTGGATGTGATTTTTGGTGGCGGATGGAACAAGTACGAAGGCAGCCACTTCGGGAAAGTGATTTGGGCGCGATTTGCTTCACAGAGCGAATTAGGAGATCGCTATTATGATGATTTTGCCACTAAAACCGATGGAACTGTTTTTGCCAAAGTCAATTATCAAATCACAGAGCAATTAAGTTTATTTGGAGATTTACAATACCGTACGGTTAATTATAAAGCCAATGGCGTTCAGGCCAATGTAGTAGATGACACGTTTGATTTCTTTAATCCAAAGACAGGATTGACCTATGACATCAATGCTAATAATGCCTTATATTTTTCCTATGCAAGAGCAAACAGAGAACCAAACAGAACTGATTATGAAGGTGGAAATGTAAAGCCAGAAAAGTTAAATGACTTTGAATTGGGTTGGAGATATGTTGCGGAGAAAGTACAATTCAATTCGAATGTGTATTATATGGCTTATAAAGATCAATTGATTTTGACAGGAAATCTGGATGATGTAGGCGCCCCAATACGTTCCAATAGCGAGAAAAGCTACCGTTTAGGACTGGAAGTAGATGCTACAATAGCGTTGACAAGTCAATTGATTATCCGTCCTAATTTTACTTTGAGTGCTAATAAAAATATAGATTTAGCGGTAGAAGGTCAGGATTACGGCACTACTGATATCGCGTATTCACCATCAATTATTGCAGGAAATATTCTGGTCTATACACCAGTAGAGAATCTTCATATTTCATGGTTGCAAAAGTTTGTCGGGGAACAATACATGAATAACATCGAATTGCCGGCAGCAAAGTTGGCGGATTATTTTGTGAATGATTTGAATGTTGCGTATGAAATTAAGCCTAAATCGGTCCCTATGGCTATCGGGATTAAATCGATTGTAATCACTGGTTTGGTGAACAATGTTTTAGATAAAAAATATGTTTCTAATGGATACATGTATGATGTTTATCCGTATTATTACCCGCAAGCGGGAATTAATTTCCTTGCCGGCTTGACACTGAAGTTTTAGAATATTGTTTTAGTTATAATGAGAAAAATCCTGATAGTTTAACTGTCAGGATTTTTTGATTAGTACTATTTGCCAAGAATTTTGATGCAAATCTATTTTAAAATTGTTTTTTATAAGAAAAATAGTCGCATTTTAGATTCGTCAGAAAAGAGAATTCATTTTGATGGGATTATGATTCACGGTAATAATGAAATGGAATTTTTTAATTAAATGCTATGATAAAAATTAGTTACGTATTAATATATAAAATTAAACTTGTTAAATTTTTGTTAATTAAATAAGATAATTCTTTAAATTAGATTTTTTTTTGACATTTACAATGGTTAACCAAAAAACTATTTATAAATTTAAACCAGTATTAAAAATGAAAAAA
The DNA here is from genome assembly GCF_048286775.1 of Flavobacterium glycogeni. Taxonomy (NCBI): domain Bacteria; kingdom Pseudomonadati; phylum Bacteroidota; class Flavobacteriia; order Flavobacteriales; family Flavobacteriaceae; genus Flavobacterium; species Flavobacterium glycogeni. The sequence continues at coordinate 128,745 of NZ_JBLVPV010000003.1, read as the reverse complement.
TTATTATTTACCGCTCTGGCAGTGGTGGCGTTTAGCGGAGTTGCAATGGCAGGAACTCATGAAGTTAAAGAAGTTAAAGAAGTGGAAGTAGTAGCTGAAGATTGTACCACAAAGGCAATGAATTATATAGATAACGTATATGACCCTAATGGAACTCGCACTCCTGAGCAAAATCACGCTGCTTATCAAGGTTATTACCAAGGTTGTGAGGATGCGAAAACCAAATCTATTTCTGCAAATTAATTAATTTAAAAAAAAAGACAAATAGAACTATTTACAGTTTTGTTTGTCTTTTTAAAATTAAAATTATGAAAAAATTTAAAATTATATTGATTTGCTTAACCGTTTCAATAATGCCTAATTGTTTTGGACAAACTGTTTCTGGTAAAGTGATTTATAAAATTCAATTAGTTGGTTTTGGGGCAGATAGCAAAAACCCAGAATATAAAGAACTAAACGAGGCAACAGTTGAGATTGCAAACAAACAAACTTGTACTTTAGATTTTAATAGTATGCAATCGAGTTCTGTTTTGGATAGATATTTAATTTCCGATGCTGAAAATAATGGATTAAGAAGAATGGCCAGAACGATGGCCTTTATTGTAACCAACGAAAGTGATTATTTTTTTGATAAACGCACCAATATTGCAATAAAACGTGAAGATAATGGAAATCTAATTCAGAAAATTCATCAAAAATTAGAATGGGAAATAACTACCGAAAGTAAATTAATAGATGGTTATTTGTGTTATAAGGCTATATATTTAATGAAATTTGTTAATAGGAGAGGGATAAATACAAGTATTCCAATTGTTGCATGGTTTGCGCCCAGTTTGCCTTACGCGTACGGTCCGAAATATTTTAATGGTTTACCTGGTCTTATTTTAGAATTGGTCGATCGTGACACTACCTTTTATGCTACATCAATAACTATTTCAAAAGACAAAGAAGTAAAAATAGATTTCCCAAAAGGGAAAACAATAACCCAAGAAGACTATACAAAAAAAGTAATGTCAAATTAAAATAAATGCTCAGAATCCTACTATTTTTATTTTTCACCAATATTTGTTTCTCCCAGACCCACACGATAACCGGTGTGGTTTCTGATGATATAAATAAACCGCTGGAATCAGCCAATGTTATTGCCAAACCATTGCAAGAAAAAGCAAGCCTTAAATTTGCTATTGCGGATAATAAAGGACGTTACCGTCTAGAACTCGATAAAGAAGTAAAATACGAAATCACGGTTTCTTACATTGGTTTTGTGGAGGAAATGCTTTTTTTGGAGCCCAATTCGGCTCTTGCAACGTATGATTTTAAACTCAAACCTACTGGCGAAGAACTCAAGGAAATTGTTATCAAACATGAGTTCAAGCCTATTATCATCAAGAAAGACACGCTGATATTTGATGTAAAAAGTTTTGCAAACGGAAACGAACGCAAAATGAAAGAAATCCTCGAAAAACTGCCAGGTGTTGAGGTCGATAAAAATGGAGGGGTAACGGTACAAGGGAAAAAAGTGACCAAAATGTTGGTAGAAGGCAAATCGTTTTTTGGCGGCGGCTCGAAGTTAGCCGTCGAGAATATTCCCGCGGATGCGCTGGACAAAATTGAAGTCATTGACAACTTCAACGAAGTGGGATTCATGAAACAAGTTTCGGATAGCGATGATCTGGCAATGAATGTAAAACTAAAAGCCGACAAGAAAAAATTTGTTTTTGGAGATGTAGAAGCGGGTGCCGAAGTAGGAAATGAAGATAATGGTTTTTATCTCGCTCATGCTGCTTTGTTTTATTACAGTCCAAAATCTAACGTCAGTTTTATTGGTGACCTGAACAACATTGGGAAAAGAACCTTCACATTTGATGATTTAATGCGTTTTGGCGGCGGAATGAGTACTTTTCTTTCGAGCAGGAAATCATTGACTAATTTGTATGCGTTTGCTAATGACAATACGGATGTGGTTCAGAACAAATCACAGTTTGGCGCTTTCAATTTTAGTCATGATGCTTCTTCAAAGCTTTCTATTTCCGGTTTTTCTATTTTTTCGAAAGTGCTGACCGCTTCACAAACAGAAAGCTCGAATGAATATTTGCAAAACAGTTCCATTGCCTTTGAGAATAAAGTACAAAATGGCGACAACCGCTCGGTTCTGGGAATTGGGAACGTAAAACTGGATTATTCGCCCAGCGCTAAAGAAAAATGGTATTATAACGGACAATATCAATCGAGTACCAATGATATTTCAAATACCATCAACTCGATTACCAATCTTAATTCCAGTATTTTCGAAGCCATTAACAAAGCAGATAATACAGCGATAAAGCAATATATAGAGTGGCACAAAAATTATAATTTGAATCACACCACCACATTTGTAGTCAATCAGGCCTATGAAAAGAACACGCCACAAACGCAGTGGTTTACGGATCAGTCTTTTTTGGCAGGATTGATTCCGTTGCAGGACGATGATTCCTATACCATTGAACAAATAAAGAAAGTAAAGAACAATAGTGTGGATGCGTTGTTCAAGCATTATTGGATATTGGATAATTTCAATCATTTGTATACAAATGTGGGGAATAATTATGGCACTTCCCGTTTTGAAACTTCGGAGAAACAAATACTGACCAATGGAACAGTCAATGATTTTGCTTCTGCGGGTTTTGGGAATAATGTAAAATACCAATTAAACGATACTTACATTGGTCTCGAATACAAATTCAGAATAGGAAAATGGACTAATAAGCCCGGATTGTATCTGCATTGGTATCATTTAATTACAGAACAAAAATCGGGTGAGCAGGCACTGTCTAAAACACTTTTCCAACCGCAATGGAACAGCGATTATGAATTTAATAAATCAGAAACATTAAATTTTACCTATAAATTAGAAAATGGTTTTCCGCAAGTAAGTCAATTGGCAGATCAATTTACCTTGCAAAATTATAATTTGGTTTACAAAGGAAACGCATTATTGCAAAACGAGCGGTACCATTCGGCAAACCTGCGTTATTCAAAAATGAATATGTACCGCGGAATTACATGGAATGCTATGGCTAGTTTTACTAGAAAAGTAAAAACGATTCGGAACGAAATCCAATTAGATGGTATTAATCAATTCAATACGCCCATTCTGAGTGATAATCCAGAGACGAATTACAATGTGAATGGTTCTGTAACCAAGAAAATATACCGTTTTAGTTTACGAATCAATTCGAGTTTGGGTTGGTTTAATTATTTTCAAACATTGAATAATACCACAACTTCGAATGATAGAAACAATCAAAAAATTGGAGTTTTATTGAAAACAGCGCATAAAAAATGGCCGAGTTTCAGTATTGGGTACACCAAAGGATTCAGTCAGTTTTCAGGTTTGACAAAATCAAACTTTCATACGGATGCTTTAACGGCTGATGCTGATGTGACTTTTTTAAAGTTTTGGACGTATAAATTCGAATATGAGAATTTGAAAAATACGAACAACAACAATCAAAGTAATTTTTATGATATTGCTAATACTTCGTTGCGTTATCAAAAGAAAAATAGTCCTTTTGGTTTCGAACTGTCGATCAATAATCTATTCGACAATAAAGTTAAAAACGATTATTCTTTTTCAGATTATTTGATTAGCGAGCGTACCACCTTTGTATTACCAAGAGTATTCTTGTTTTCGGTGAGTTATAAGTTGTAATTAATTATAAACCCGAAGTGACGTTCCGTTGACTTGAACCCGATATTGCTTCATAGGATATTGTAAGCTACTCTGTCCGGTAAATAAACTGTATTCTTTACTGTCACATCCGCAAACGGCATTGATGCCATTTATAGTCATGGTAGAACAGGAACTTATAGCTTGATTGGGACAAGCGGCATCAAAAGCATTGTAACCGCTGCCAGTATTAAAAACAATAATACCACGTGCGCCTACTCCGGGATAATAAATGGCATTACTGGTATATTTAAGGTCTGAATACGCAGGCAAATTCATATTAATATCTACCGTAAAAGTATAATTAGGGACAAATGGATTTGTATTATCAAAACCTGAATCACTACACGAAAAAAGGAAAGGAATTATAACGGAAAGCAGCAGGTATTTTTTCATTTTAAAATAGTGTCAAAGTATTAGTGAAACAAATTTAATTTATTTAACTTTGAATTATATATGATTAACATATATTTATAGACGAAAAAATAATAATAGTATCTTTGTGGAAAGAAATCCCGTCCTGATGGGATTTTTTCTATTTATATAAATGATGAAGTTATGAGTACAGTATCGTATTACACCGCAGAAGGGTTAAAGAAATTAAGAGAAGAATTAGATTATTTAAAAAGCGTAATGCGTCCAAAAGCATCTGCAGATATAGCCGAAGCGAGAGATAAAGGCGACCTTTCTGAGAATGCCGAATACGATGCTGCTAAGGAAGCGCAAGGAATGCTGGAAATGCGTATTGCTAAAATGGAAGAAGTACATTCTAACGCCAGATTAATTGATGAATCCCATTTAGATCTTTCTAAAGTATTGGTTTTGTCGAATGTGAAAATCAAGAATCAAGCCAATGGAATGGAGATGAAATACACGCTGGTAGCTGAAAGTGAAGCCGACTTGAAAACAGGAAAAATCTCTGTAACCTCACCAATTGGGAAAGGTTTATTAGGTAAGTCTGTTGGTGAAGTTGCTGAAATTACGGTGCCTAATGGTGTGTTGAAATTTGAAATTTTAGAAATATCTCGTGATTAAAGTCATTGCGAGGAACGAAGCAATCACACGTTGTAATTCAGTTTTTTAGACACTTATAAAAAAAATGTCAATCTATTTTCTTTAATCTATTTTCTTAAAGTATTTCTTATGAGCAGCATATTTATAAAAATCATAAACGGAGAAATTCCGTGTTACAAAATCGCTGAAGATGAAAATTTCCTGGCCTTTTTGGATGTAAATCCAAATGCAAAAGGACACACACTTTGTATTCCGAAACAAGAAATAAATAAGATTTTTGAGATGGAAGACGATTTGTATATCGGACTGATGCAGTTTTCTAAAAAAATAGCGGTTGCTCTTGAAAAAACTGTTCCGTGTAAAAGAATCGGGATGGCTGTTGTAGGACTTGAAGTTCCCCATGCACACGTTCATTTGATTCCCTTGAATGAAATGGATGAAATGCGTTTTCAAAATAAAGTATCATTGTCCAAAGATGAATTTGAAGCTTTGGCAGAAAGCATTAAGACCAATTTATAATAGTTGCACAAATAAAATAAATTGGTATGATTTTAGTTTAGAAAGGGGATAGGCGAAAACCTATCCCCTTTTAATTTTTTGAGCCTACATTATATACTATGAAAAACATTTGTTTAGTACTTTTTTTCTTTTTCTCACTTCTGAGTTTTGGACAGGTCAATACCGGATATCCTTTGGTTGATGCTAAAATGGCTGCTATTCCAGCTAATTCGGCTACTTCTACCGAAGCAATTGCTGCATATATCAATGCTAATTTCAAAACAGAAACAGATAAAATCAGGGCTGTTTTTTACTGGACGGCTTCAAACATTAGCTATGATATTGAAAATAAGTTTGCCATAATTTTCAATGAAACTTCCGAAAACAAGATCAAAAAAGGACTTGAAACAAAAAAGGGTGTTTGTATAAATTATGCTGAGATTTTTAATGATATTGCAAATAAAGTCGGAATAAAATCGGTAGTCATTGAAGGTTACACGAGACAAAGCGGATGTGTAGATTATATTCCGCATGCTTGGTGTGGTGCAATAATTGATGGAAAATGGTGTGTTTTCGATCCTACTTGGGGTTCAGGAGGTATCAGCGACGGCGTATTTGTAAAAAAAATAAATGACGATTATTTTAAAGTTGATCCGGTAAAAATAATCTCCTCACATATGCCTTTTGATTATTTGTGGCAATTTCTAAATTATCCAATCACGAATCAAGAGTTTTACGAAAGTAAAACACGGGTGAATAAATCAAAAATCTATTTTGATTACGAGAGTGAAATTTCAAAATACAGAACCCTTTTGGTTATTGAAAAACTGATCAGTTCATCTGTGAGAATTGAAAAAAACGGGGTAAAAAACGCTTTGATTTTTAGTGAATTGTTTGATAAAAAAAGAGAAATAGAGTTTTATAAACAGAATAAAATGAATGACGACTTCAATTATATCGTAAACTTATATAATGAGGGTATTTATGAATTAAATGGATTTGTCAATTTTAGATATGATAGATTTAAGCCTAATGTTCCAGACGAAGAATTGAAAAAAATGATTGTTGAGCCCAAGAATAAATTACTTAAAACGCAAAAACTATTAAGCGATTTAGTGACAATACCTGAAAATAGTTTGCCAAGTATTAATTCTATTCGAAAAGGCTTACTAGAAATGATAAAGCTTGCCGAAGAGCAAGAAGTGTACATGGAGAAATATTTAAGCAAACCGAAATTAGATAGAAGATAAGTGATTATAAAACAAATTAAAGAACATGAGAATCCCCTTTTTATTTTTTATTTCACTTTTTCTGGTTATAAATTTTGGTCATGCCCAAAACGCAAATACATTAATTGATAAACAAATTTCTATAATACCGCGTAATTCCAGCAATTCTACTGAGGCCATTGCCAATTATATAAATGCTAATTTTAAAACAGATACCGAGAAAATCCGTGCTGTTTTTTATTGGACAGCAACAAATATTAGCTACGATGTTGCCAACATGTTTACTGTTAACTTCAATGAAACTCCACAAGAGCAAATAACGAGAACCTTAAAAACGAAGAAAGGCGTTTGTATTCATTATGCGGAGGTTTTTAATGATATTTCGAATAAAATTGGAATTCAATCTTACATAATAGAAGGCTATACAAAGCAATATGGAAAAGTGGCAAACTTGTCTCATGCCTGGTGTGCTGCGAAAATTGACAAAAAGTGGTATGTATTTGATCCCACTTGGGGTTCTGGTTATGTCAATAATGGGAGATTTTCTAAAAAGATAAATAACTATTATTTTAAGGCTGATCCTGCTAAAATAATCGCTTCCCACATTCCATTTGATTATTTATGGCAATTTTTAAATTATCCTATTACCAATGGTGAGTTTTATGAAGGAAAAATTCAAATCAATAAAGCCAAGAAATACTTCGATTTTGAGAAAGAAATTACCAAATTCAATGCCTTGTCTGAAGTCGATCAATTGTTTGCTTCGGCAGAAAGGATAGAGAAAAATGGGTTGAAAAACGCTATGATTCTGGAGCGTTACGAAGGGAAAAAGAAACGGTTGACCTATTTGCGACAAAACACAAATATTGAAAAATTGAATGCTATTGTGAATGAAATGAATCAGGCAGTCGTCCTGTTGAATGATTTTATTTACTACAGGAACAATAAGTTCAAGCCTACTTTATCGGATGATGAAATTAGCCGTATGATTGAAACGCCAAGAGAGCAACTGGCCAAATGTCAGAATGATATTTACAGCGTTGGTTCTGTTGGTAGTGGAAATGCATCTAATGTAGCGTCGATTAAAAAATCAATTGGGGCAGCTTTGGCGCAAGCCGAAGAACACGCTTTGTTTGTGAAAAATTATTTGGGTAAGTCTAAAATAGTCAGAAAAACGATGTTTTCTAAAGTATCTTGGTTTGGTGTTCCGTTAAACTAAATTGCTTTTTTTTAAAATCACTTGCATTGTTGTTCCTTTTCCAATTTCGGAACCCAGTACTTTGATGGTTCCTTTATGGTATTCTTCCACGATTCTTTTGGTCAACGAAAGACCCAATCCCCAACCCCGTTTTTTAGTAGTAAATCCGGGTTCAAAGATGGTTTTGAATTGTTTTTTTTGGATCCCGCCTCCGGAATCGGAAACGTTTATTTTTACATAATCGCCTTCTTGTTCAATCTCCAGCGCTAATTTGCCTCTTCCTTTCATGGCATCAATGGCATTTTTCACTAAATTTTCAATGGTCCAACTGTGTAAAGTAGGATTCAAAGAAACAATTATAGGTGATTTTGGCGCTTTAAACGAAAACTCAATTTGTTTCGAAAATCGGGATTGTAAATAGTCGTAGGATTGAAAAGTTTCTGCTATGATGTCTTTGTTTTCTAATTTTGGTTCAGATCCTATTTTCGAAAAACGATCGGTTATGGTTTGCAAACGCTCAATGTCTTTTTCAATTTCGAAAGTCGTGCTTTCGTCCACATTTTCAGATTTCAAGAGTTCGACCCAGCCAATCAATGAAGAAAGCGGTGTTCCTATCTGGTGTGCGGTTTCTTTTGCCATTCCTGCCCAAAGCTTGTTTTGCGTCGCCATTTTGGTGCTTCTGTAAAAATTGTAAACTAAGGCGCCAAATAATACTATGATAAGCAATAAAGCTATAGGGTAATATTTAAGCTTGTTAAGCAATGAAGAATTTCCGTAATATAAATATTGAAATTTTCCTGGAACATACTCTATAACTATCGGGTCGTTTTCCGTTTTTAACCTTCTTAAAAAAGCATCTAATCTGGTTTTGTCTTTAACAATATTATCATCAATATTGGTGCTATTTATGATCTTATTGTTTTCGGTAAGAATTAAAGGAATCGTTTTATTGTTGCTGAAAATTTGGGATGGAAGCTCTACATCGGTATTCTCACCTGCGTTTATGAGGGTTTTTTGTGCATTTGCCCAAAGGTTCATTTTTAATCGTTCTTCATTTTTGAAGATTTGAAAAAACGTATAAGTGTTCCATAGAATTAATGAGATGATTAAAAAGGAGGCAAAAATAATAACCCAACGAGTTGTATTTCTTCTTTCAGAAAACTGCATAAATTAAATTTTGAATTATAAATATAACGAAATAAATGCTGTACTATTTTAGTTTTTACCAAAGATTTTTTTTTAGAATAAATCAACTCTGAATTTCATTCTAATTCTTCGTTACTACTTCTTAAACTTAATTCATTTGTCTACTTTTGTATCTTTCAGCAATAAATTAAAAACGTATGATTACTATTGATCCTAAAAGTATTGAAACAGCAAAATTACAAGGGTATTTACAAAGTTCCGTTGGGCCAAGACCCATTGCATTTGCCAGTACTATGGATGCTAAAGGAAATCCGAATTTATCGCCTTTTAGTTTCTTTAATGTGTTCAGTGCAAATCCTCCAATTCTGATATTTTCACCTGCAAGACGCGTTCGCGATAATTCGATAAAACACACTTTAATTAATGCCGAAGCGACTCGGGAAGTAGTGATTAATGTGGTTAATTATAATATTGTACAGCAAACGTCTCTGGCAAGTACAGAGTATGCCGATGGTGTAGATGAGTTTATAAAATCAGGCTTGACACCAATCCCTTCTGAGGTGGTGAAACCTTTTAGAGTAAAAGAATCACCGGTTCAATTTGAATGTAAAGTCACGCAGATCATTCCTTTGGGAACAGAAGGAGGAGCCGGAAATTTAGTGCTTTGCGAAGTGTTGCGCATTCATATTGACGAATCTGTTTTAGACGAAAATGGAGCTATTGACCAACATAAAATAGACTTGGTTTCCAGATTAGGAGGCAATTGGTATTCCAGATCGAATCAAGGTCTTTTTGAAGTGCCAAAACCATTATCCACATTAGGAATTGGAGTAGATGCGATTCCAAATTTTATAAAAGAAAGCCCAGTTTTTGATGGAAATGATTTAGGGATGTTGGGAAATATAGAAGCCTTGCCTACAATGGAAGAAGTTAGTATATTTGTAAAACAGAATTTTGCCGTAAAAGGCGTTTTAAGTGCTGATGATCAGGAAAAAGTACACTTGGAGGCTAAAAAATATCTGGATAATAATGATGTTTTGTCTGCTTGGAAAGTGCTTTTGGCAAAAAAATAACATAAATAACATTAAAAATAACGAAGATGGAAGTTACAGGAAAAATTAAAATGCTTGGAGAAGCTAAAAATGTAGGAAATGGAAGTTTCTTAAAGAGAGAACTAGTTGTAACGACAGAGGAGCAATATCCACAACATATTTTAGTGGAATTTGTACAAGATAAATGTGATTTATTGAATAGTTTTAAAGTGGGTGAAGCAGTAAAAGTTTCTATCAATTTAAGAGGACGCGAATGGGTTGATCCACAAGGAGTGACTAAATATTTTAACGCAATCCAAGGATGGAGAGTGGAAAGAGTAGCTGCTGAAGCAACTTCTGCGCAAATGCCTCCAATGCCAGCTGCTGAAGCATTTGCTCCAGCTACAAATTTAAACGAAGAAGAAGCTGACGATTTACCATTCTAAGAGATAAAAAAGTTAGAAGTCAGAAGTCAGAAGTTTGAGTTTTACTTGAATTTCTGACTTTTTTATTTTTTGAAATTGCCGTTGTCATTGCCATTGATTTTTGAAATTGAAAAATGTATTATTTATCTTCCGCCTTATTTTTTCCGCCCGTTTCTCAAGCCAATCGCGATGGAATTCTTGCCATTGGTGGAGACTTATCGCCAGAGCGTTTGCAACTGGCTTATAAAAGCGGAATTTTTCCGTGGTTTGAAGATGGTGAACCGATAACTTGGTGGTCACCAAATCCCAGAATGGTTTTGTTTTTGGATGAATTGATTGTTTCAAAGAGTATGCGAAACATTCTGAACCGAAATATTTTCAAAGTTACCTTTAATCAGAATTTTAAGGATGTAATTTCGAATTGCCAAAATATAAAACGAGACGGTCAAAACGGGACTTGGATTACCAATGACATGATTGAAGCTTACTGTAAACTCTATGAATTGGGAATCGCCAAATCGGTTGAAGTCTGGCAGGATGAGGTTTTGGTTGGTGGTTTATACGGAATTGATTTGGGACATGTTTTTTGTGGTGAAAGTATGTTTTCTACAGTTTCTAATGCTTCCAAAGTGGCTTTTATTGCTTTGGTAAGCCAATTAACGGCAGCCAACTACAGACTGTTGGATTGCCAAGTTTATAATCCACATCTTGAAAGTTTAGGCTGTATGGAAATTAATAGAGAAGAATTTATGGAAATTTTGAAAAGCAAATAGTTTTAAAATTTCAATTTTGTAAAACTCCAATCTAAAGTATTAAAAAGTACCAATTCATTTTCTAAAGTTGGTAAATCCATAATCAGTTTCAACGTTTCATGTGCCATCATCGTTCCGATAATTCCCGGAAGCGTACCTAATACTCCGTTCAAATTGCAATTGGGGACATCTTTTGGATTCGGTGGTTCTGGGAACAAGTCACGAAGATTTTTGCTTCCATTATGATTGAAAACTGCCATTTGCCCTTCAAATTTCAAGATACTGCCATAAATCAATGATTTTCCTAACGCTACACAAGTATCATTTACCAGATAACGGGTCTCAAAATTATCGCAACCGTCAACAATCACATCAAAATCCATGATGATTTGTGCGGCATTTTCAACAGTTAATTTTTCTTCCAAAGCAATAATCTGAATCAACGGATTTAAAGTTTCTAAAACCGATTTTGCCGTAATTGCTTTTGATTGACCAATGTGTTCCTCCATATATAAAATTTGGCGGTGCAGGTTGTGTAATTCTATTGTATCAAAATCTACAATTCCAATAGTTCCTACTCCAGCCGTTGCTATATATTGTAAAATGGGACAGCCGAGTCCGCCTGCGCCAATCACTAAAACTTTAGCTTTTTTGAGTTTTTCTTGTCCCGAATCACCAATTTCCGGTAACATCATTTGTCGGTTGTAGCGTAAAAAATCTTGAATAATACTCATTTTTTTTAGTCTTAAAGTTGAAAGTCATAAAGTTAAAAGTCAAAAGAAGATAAAAAAAGTAAGTTGAGTTCTTTCGACATTAAGACTTTATGACATTTGACTGTATATTTTATCCCAGTCCTTCCAAACGGGTTCGTAGCCCATACTCGAAATAATTTTTGCAATCTCGGCAGCCGAACGTTCATCGCTGATTTCAAATTGTTCCAAGGATTGCGGATCAACAACATAACCGCCGGGATTGGTTTTTGAACCGGCACTCATGCTTGTGACGCCAATAGGAATGATACTGTTTCTGAATTTTTCATTCTCCCGCGTAGAAATTGAGATCTCTAAATCTTCATTCCACAATCGATACGCGCAAATGAGTTGCGTTAAATCTTTATCATCCATGATGAAGTTGGGCTGAATGACTCCTTCCGCTGGACGCAACCGAGGAAAAGAAACTGCATATTTAGTTTGCCAATAGGTTTTTTGTAAATAATCCAAGTGTAACGCATTGAAAAAACTGTCCGTGCGCCAATCCTCCAATCCCAATAAAACGCCCATGCCAATTTTGTGAATGCCCGCAGTTCCTATTCGGTCCGGTGTTTCCATACGGAAATCAAAATTTGATTTTTTACCTTTGGTATGATATTGTTTATAAACCTCCTGATGATAGGTTTCTTGGTATACCAAAACCGAATAGACACCAGCTTCATGCAATTGGACATATTCTTCGGTAGAAAGCGGTTGCACTTCGACTGAAATGGTAGAAAAATCATTTTTTATTTGATCAATTGCTTTCAGAAAATAATGAATGTTTACGGTGTAATTTGCCTCACCCGTTACCAACAGGACATGATCGAAACCAGCACTTTTTAAGGCTTCAACTTCTAATGTGATTTCGTTTCCAGTGAGGGTTTTTCGTTTTATTTTGTTATCTAAACTAAAACCACAATAGGTGCAAATGTTCTGGCACTCGTTACTCAGGTACAAAGGGGCATACATCTGAATCGTTTTGCCAAAACGTTTTTTGGTTAATTCGTGACATTCCTGTGCCATTTCTTCCAAATAATCTTGTGCAATAGGCGAAATCAACGCCAAAAAATCGTCTAGATTCCGTTTGTTTTTAGCCAATGCCTGTTCTACATCTTTTGCCGTAGTTTGGTATATTTTGGTTTTGATGGTATCCCAATCGTAATTGTCAAAAACCGATTTAAATGTTTTCATTTATTAGATAATGAGTTAGTTTTACTTTGCTCCATATTTTTATACGGCTATGGCTCCCTCTCCTTTGGAGAGTCCCGAGGCTTCGGGAGAGGAGAGGATCATTCATACAAAAACGCCGTCAGCGGACTTGAAGCTATTGCTCGATTATGTTGCTGAGCGATTTTTGCTTCGAATGCTTTTCGGCCTGCAATAACGGCTTCTCTAAAGGCTTCTGCCATCAGTTTGGGATTTCCGGCTACGGCAATGGCCGTGTTTACCAAAACAGCATCAGCGCCAAGTTCCATCGCTTTTGCAGCATCAGATGGTGCGCCAATTCCTGCATCAATAATTACGGGAACTCTACTTTGGTCAATAATAATCTCTAAAAAGTCAATGGTTTTTAATCCTTTATTACTCCCAATTGGCGAGCCCAAAGGCATTACAGCAGAAGTTCCGACATCTTCCAAACGTTTACACAAAACCGGATCCGCATGAATGTAAGGCAAGATAATAAATCCCAGTTTGGCTAATGCTTCAGTCGCTTTTAAGGTTTCTATTGCATCGGGCATCAAATATTTTGGGTCGGGATGAATCTCCAGTTTAAGCCAATTGGTTTCTAATGCTTCGCGGGCTAATTGCGCCGCAAAAATGGCTTCTTTGGCATTTCGTGCGCCAGAAGTATTGGGTAATAAATTGATGTGTGGATGTTTTAGGTGTGATAAAATCACATCTGTTTCGGTTTCTAAATCGACACGTTTTAGCGCTACAGTCACTAATTCGCTTCCTGATGCTAAAATGGCTTCTTCCATTTGTTGATTGGAACCGAATTTTCCTGTGCCTAAAAATAAGCGGGAGGCAAAAGTTTTATCTCCTATTTTAAATGGTAACATATAATTTTTCGTTAAGTTGATTGATCAATTGAGATGGATTTTCGCTTTGAGTAATTAAACTCGAAACGGCAATACCGTGAATTCCTGTTTCCATTAGACTTTCAACGTTTTCCAGTACGATGCCTCCAATAGCGTAAATGGGAATTTCGATGCTTTTCGTTTTCATTTTTTCGATAATCGAGCGGTAGCCTTCAAGACCTAAAATTGGACTTAAATTGTGTTTGGTTGCTGTAAATTGAAACGGACCAAGACCAATATAATCGCAGTTTTCTGCTGCCCTTTGAAGCACGTCTTCAAAAGTGTTGGCGGTGCCGCCAATGATTTTTGTATTCCCTAAAATAAGGCGCGCTTCCTCAATTTTCATATCACTCAACCCCAAATGAACGCCATCAGCATTTAATTGCTGTGCCAGATGAACATTGTCGTTGATGACAAAAATTGCCAAATATTCTTCGCATAAAAACTTCACGGCTTCTGCCAAAGTGAAAGCATCATCTGAATAATTTTTTTTGAATCTCATTTGAATCCAATCGCAACCATTATCCAATGCTTTGTGGATGTTGTATAATTGTTCTTCGACTGTATTTCCTTGCGAAATGTATTGTAATTTGTTATACATAATGATAGCCTAATTTGGTTTGGTTAGATTGTAAATAGTTTTCTATATAATTTTTGGCATTAGTACAGGCAGTTTTCAGATTCTGTTCCAAAGCTATATTGGCAGTAATGGCTGATGATAGTACACAGCCGGAACCGTGTTTTTCGAAGAGCAAAGTTTCTTTCGGCGAAAGCCTGAAAATTTCATTTTTTAGATATAAATAATCAACACCAATTTCGTCTGGATTATGACCGCCTTTTAGTAAAACGGCGCAATATTCCGAAAGGTTTTCTGCAATTGTTTCTGCATTAATTTCTTCCGAAGACAGTTGTAAAATTTCATTATAATTGGGTGTAATCAAATCAATTTTCTTCAATATTTCAATCAAAAAAGCTTGATTTTCGATGTTTATAAAATCGAATTCGGTAGTGGATTTCAAAACGGTATCCCAAACGATTTTTGTTTTTGGCGAAAGCCTTTTTACGGCAAAAACAATTTCTTTTAAATAATCCAAAGAAGGAACAATGCCAATTTTCACTGCTTTGATGCTATAGTTTTGAAACAATTTGTCCAATGATTTCAAAACAAAAGTCAAGTCTGTCCATTGCATTTCGTAGAACATATTTTCGGTTTGAATGGTATTGCCAGTATTCAAAGCAAAACCATACACCTGATGTTGCTCGAATGTTTTTACATCTGCCAGAACTCCTGCGCCTCCCGAGGGATCGAAACCGGCTATTGTTAATACGAAAGGGCGATCTGCTGACATAGTTTGAAATTTTCTATTGGGTTGTTGCTGCTCCAAATGGTGCCTAAAAGAGCGATGTCTTCAAAGCCATTTGCTAAAGTTTGCTGAATATTTTCTGCTGAAATTCCGCCCAATGCCACGAGTTTTGTCGAGGAATTGGTTCTGTTTTTAATTTCTTCCAAATGATTGATTTTAGAAACATAATCTGACTTGGAAATACTTGGATAGATTGGGCTTAAAAACGCATATTCAAAATCGTTTTCCAAGGCGTTGAAATCTTCTATACTGTGCGTTGCCGTTGATTTATACCTGACAGGATTCAAAAACCTATCAGGTGTTGTGGTTAGTCGGATTCTTTCCTTTTCGGAAAAATGAAACCGGTTAATATTCAATTCATCTGCCAAATGATGATGGTTGTGTAAAACGATTTTAGGTCTAAACTCCAATCCGATATCCAATAAAAACGCTTTCATTTCCGTTTCCGAAAAATCGGGTTTACGAACGTGCAACAACTCTAATCCTTCGGCAAAAATCGAATGGATTAGGCTGATTTCGTTTGGAACTGATATTGGATTGGTGATGAGAATCATAGTTTATTGGATGATTGATAATAGGTAATGTTGTTATTCCGAGGAACGAGGAATCTCCATAAATGAGCAACGAAATGAGATTCCTCGTTCTTCGGAATGACAAAAAGGAGTAGAAATTATTGCCTAATTCCTCTTTTAACTATAAATTTCTTTTCCGCTCTCTACAAATTCTTGTGACTTCTCTTTCATGCCTTTTTCGGCTTCAGCGACATCACGAATTTCCTGAGATATTTTCATTGAGCAGAATTTTGGACCACACATAGAGCAAAAATGAGCCACTTTTGCGCCATCTGCCGGTAATGTTTCGTCATGAAATTCTCTTGCTGTGTCTGGGTCTAATGACAAGTTGAATTGATCTTCCCATCGGAATTCAAAACGGGCTTTACTCAAGGCATTGTCACGGTATTGTGATCCCGGATGTCCTTTGGCTAAATCAGCGGCATGAGCCGAAATCTTATACGTGATTACACCGTCTTTTACGTCTTTTTTGTTGGGTAAACCAAGGTGTTCTTTTGGAGTGACATAACAGAGCATCGCACAGCCGTACCAACCAATCATGGCAGCACCAATAGCAGAAGTGATATGATCGTAACCTGGAGCAATATCAGTGGTTAATGGACCTAAAGTGTAAAATGGTGCTTCATCACAATGCTCCAATTGTTTCTCCATATTTTCCTTTATCATGTGCATCGGTACGTGACCCGGGCCTTCAATGAATACTTGAACGTCGTGTTTCCAAGCAATTTTTGTCAGTTCGCCTAAGGTTTCCAATTCGGCAAACTGAGCGGCGTCATTGGCATCGGCAATAGAACCAGGACGCAATCCATCTCCTAATGAAAAGGCTACGTCATACTGTTTCATGATTTCGCAAATCTCCTCGAAATGGGTATAAAGGAAGTTTTCTTTGTGGTGAAACAAACACCATTTTGCCATGATAGAACCACCGCGGGAAACAATTCCGGTAACACGTTCCGCAGTTAAATGAATGTAACGCAATAGAACACCGGCATGAATGGTGAAATAGGAAACGCCTTGTTCGGCCTGTTCGATTAACGTATCACGATAGACTTCCCAAGTCAAATCTTCGGCAACGCCATTTACTTTTTCCAAAGCTTGGTAAATAGGTACCGTTCCAATTGGCACTGGAGAATTTCGGATAATCCATTCTCTGGTTTCGTGAATATTTTTCCCAGTTGACAAATCCATAATCGTATCAGCTCCCCAACGGCAAGCCCAAACCGCTTTTTCTACTTCTTCTTCTATAGTTGAGGTTACGGCGCTGTTTCCAATGTTAGCATTAATTTTTACCAAGAAATTACGCCCAACAATCATGGGTTCGCTTTCTGGATGGTTGATATTATTTGGAATAATGGCACGACCTCTGGCTACTTCGCTACGTACAAATTCAGGTGTGATTTTAGATTTTGGGGTATTAGCTCCAAAACTATTTCCGCCGTGTTGGCATTGCATAGCTTTGGTTTGTTCGTTTATCAACTCCAAGCGTTGGTTTTCACGAATGGCAATGTATTCCATTTCGGGAGTGATAATTCCCTGTTTGGCATAATACAATTGGGATACATTGGCTCCTTTTTTGGCACGCATGGGTTTGTGTAAATATTCAAAACGCAATTCGTTTAGTTTTTCGTCATTCAAACGCTTTTTTCCATATTCAGAAGAGATTTCAGTCAATTCTTCAACATCATTACGGTCCAAAATCCATTGTTCACGAATGCGCGGTAATCCTTTTCGAATGTCAATTTCGATATCTGGGTCGGTGAATGGACCGGAAGTATCGTAAACGGTTACCGGAGGATTTTTTTCTATTCGTCCGTTGGATAATTTAGTGTCTGCCAATGCAATTTCGCGCATCGCTACTTTTATGGGATGAATGGTTCCGTCTACGTAAATTTTTGTAGAATTTGGGAAAGGAGTTCTTGAGATTTTTTCTTCGTTTGCCATAATTTTTTTAAGTTTTTCCTCTCCCCAACCCTCTCCGAAGGAGAGGGAGACGAGACGGATATAGTTGATGATTATTTTGAAAATCTGCAGTCTGCAATCTGCGGACTTGAAAAGGATAGCCCGCTCGAGCAGCCAAACTATCCTCCTTGAGTTGCTGAGATGATAAGAATGTCGTCGGTTTCTTGTATAGGATGGGAATTCCAGTTGGATTTTGGAATAACGGTATTATTGATGGCTACGGCAATCCCATTTTGTTTGATGGGAATTTCCAAGTCAAGAAGTGCCTGAACAGTGAGACTGTCAAGTGCAAATTGTTTGGTTTGATTGTTGATTTTGAGCTCCATTCCTTTTAATTTTTAGAAAATTATAGAGATGCACTGCAGTGCTTCTCTACTTTAGGAATGGCTACATGGGTACATAAATGTACTAGGAAGTCATCTTACTTTTCCCTACGCTAGTATGAACTAGATCAGGTTCAGAGGGTAATTCTCAGCCTACAATGTTGTAGACACCCCTAAAGTGTGGAGCAAAAATAGGATATTATTTAATACGGAATTCCCAAAGTTTGAAAAAAATGAAACTTTATGAGCTTGTTTTGTTATTGATTTTTAAAAAGTTACTGTTTTTTCCAGCAATCTGCTACGTGATCATCCACCATTCCTGTTGCTTGCATATGCGCATAAACCACCGTAGAACCAACGAATTTAAACCCGCGTTTTTTTAAATCTTTACTGATTTCATCCGAAAGTGGAGTGGTTGCAGGAACTTCTTTTAAGGATTGTCGGTTGTTTTTAATTGGTTTTCCATCGGTAAATTTCCAAATGTATTTGGAAAAACTGCCAAATTCATCCTGTACTTTCATGAAGGCAATTGCATTGGAGACAGTGGCGCGAATTTTTAGCTGATTGCGAATAATACCTGCGTCTTGTAGCAATTCCTGAATTTTATCTTCAGAATAGGATGCTATTTTTTTATAATCGAAATCATCGAAAGCCAGTCTGAAATTTTCTCTCTTTTTTAAGATTGTAATCCAGCTTAACCCCGCCTGAAAGGTTTCCAGAATTAGAAATTCAAATATTTTTTGATCTTCATAGACGGGAACACCCCATTCTTCATCATGGTATTTTTTATATAAATCGCTTGAAGAGCACCAGCCACATCGTATTTTATCTTCCATAATTATTCCTGTTCAGAGGCTAAATAGTTTTTTATTAAATAGTGACCCAAATAAATTAAAGGAGTCAATAGGATTGCAATTCCAAGTTTGAATGTATAACCCGTCAATGCGGAAGTTATAAAAGTATTAAAGTTTATTTTTCCGGGCAACCAAAAAGCAATTCCAAGTACAATAAAAGAATCGAATAATTGGGATATTATGGTGGAACCCGTTGCTCTTAGCCATATTTTGCTATTTCCTGTGCGGTTTTTGAAAAACCAAAAGACAGTTACGTCAATCAATTGGGAAATCAAGAAGGCAATGATGCTTCCAACAATTATCCACATGCTTTGCCCAAAAACTGCAAAGAATTGATAGTCATTTACCGGACTTATTCCCTTTGCTGCAGGGATACTTATGGCTAAAAACAAGAGAATAAATGCATAAGCGATTAAACTGGCTGTGATTAAAGAGAGTTTTTTCACCCCTTTTTCTCCAAAGTATTCATTGATTAAATCGGTGGTCAGGAAAACAATTGGCCAGGGTAAAATACCGATGCTCATTACAAACGGACCTATTTGTATGAGTTTCCCGCCGATTAATTCAGCAGTAACAGCATTGGTGATAAAGATTCCGGCGAGGATAATAAATACGTGCTCTTTTTTGGTTTTAAACATAAAAAATAATTAGTACTCAAATTTAGTAATTTATTCGGAGTTTCTATTTTCTTAGAAATGGAATAATTGTAGTCTTAATTTCTTTTAATCCACCCTGAATTCTAAACCTATTCCTCGAATTGAGTCTATTGAAACGCTTTTGTCCTCAGAGAAATATTTTCGCAATCTGCTTATAAAAACATCCATACTACGTCCCGAAAAAAAATCGTCATTGCTCCAAATAGCATTTAGGATTGCGTCTCTTTTGATTACCCCATTCTTGTTCTGAAAAAGGAAAAGTAATAGTTGTGCCTCTTTATCTGTGATGCGATGCGATTTATTAGGATGGGTTAATTGTAAATTTTTATAATCAAATAAATAATTTCCAACAGCTATTTTTTCAGTCGATTGTAAGGCTTTCTTTTGATTTCTTTTTAGAATGTTATGAATTCGCAAGACTAATTCGTCGGCTTCACAGGGTTTCAAAATGTAATCGTCGGCACCCAGTTTTAGTCCTTTGATTTTATCTTCTTTAAAGCTTTTGGCGGTTAGAAACAGAAAAGGCATTTCCGGATTTATGGCAATAATTTTTTCGGCAAGCATAAAACCGTCCATTTGTGGCATCATTACATCGAGGATGCAAATGTCAATATTGTTATTGTTGCCATTGCCATTGAAAATTGCCAAGGCTTCGGCTCCGTTTTTTGCCCAAGTAACTTGAAATCCCGAAATTTCGAGATATTGTTTGAGGATAGTTGCGAAATCAAAATCGTCTTCGGTTAAAAGAATATGCGTCATTATATAGGAATTGAAATGATGAAAGTGGCGCCTTTATTTTGCTGACTTTCAATGGTTATTTTACCTTGATAACTTTCTATTATTTCTCGGGCATAAAATAGACCCAAACCAAGACCTTTAGTATTGTGGATGTCGCCATTTTGAATTCGGTAAAATTTATCGAAAACCGCGTTTTGGTCGTTTTTATGGATGCCGATTCCGTTATCTCTGATACTTAAAATAAAAGCATTTACCACGCTTTTTGTTGTAATGGTGATTTGGGTTCCTCCGTATTTTACGGCATTTTCAAGCAGATTGACCAATAGGGTGTTGAAATGAAATTTACTCATTTTTAAATCAATATTCGACGTATTCAATTGACTGAAGATTTCAATAGCTGGATGCGCTACCTGAAAATCCGTGATGCAATTCCCAATAGCCTCTTGGTTTATGTTTTGTTCCAATTTTAGTGTGGAGATATTCAAAAGCAAGGAATCAAAATTAACTTGATTGACAATATTTTGCAAACGATTATTTTGCCGTTCTATGATGGCCACGGTGTTTTTTTGCATTTCTTCGTCTAAAATAGTTGCATTCAAAGTTTTGGTGGCAATACTCAAAGTTGCCAAAGGCGTTTTGAATTCGTGGGTAATGTTATTGATGAAATCACGTTGCATTTCGGCAATTTTCTTTTGCTTGATGCCGTTTTTTATGGAGATATAAAATAACAAAATCACGAACGACATCAGGAAGAAGGAAGCCAAAAGCAAGCCTATCATTTCAGAAAAAATGAGTTGCTTTAAATTATTGATGCAGTAGTAGGAAACTCTTATTACTTCAAATGCGTACTGATGCTCTTCGGCTAGTTTGCCGTCTTTTTTTGTTTTTATGCTGCCACTGCTAGACCAGGTTCCCGTGTTTAAAATATGTTTATACTTTAGTTTTTCTTGGGTATGGAAAAGTGATGTGTCTTGATTGAATATAGTATCATTCCTGTTCTTGTTTTTTATAATAATAGATTTGATATTCTTTGAAAATCCTATCTCGTAATTGGTTTTTTTAAATTTTCCGTTGATATAATTGATCGCAATTTTGGCATAGAAAGCCTCCGCTTTCTTTAAATTGGCGACTAATTCGCTTTTGTTTATTTTGCCGTTCGAAAAATCAACTATGATTTCCTGTTGAATGCGATATATAGAATCGTTTCTGGCATTGTTTTCCCTATCGTCTAATTTCTCTAATACCTTTTTTACTTGGGCAGTTAACTCATTTTCCTTTAATTGGTAGGTATTGTAAATAAAATAGGCTTGAATGGACAACAAAGCAATGACGGTGAATGTGCAGCCAGTAATTAAAATCTTATTTTTCATAGCACAAAAATAGTTTATTTAATTGTTCTAAAAAGCCGTGATTGTCGCCATTAACCCTTCGTTAACTCATTGTTAACCCTCTTTTCGGAAGTGATTATTGAGATTTGCATCAAAAATTAATCACTATGAAAAAATATGTTTTTGTTCTGCTACTTATGCCGATATTGTGCTTATCGCAAAATTTTAAATTCTCGGGTAGCGTTGTGAACAATAAGAAGTTACCGATTGCCTTCGCTTCCGTTTGTTTGACAAATCAATCGGATACTTTGGTTCGGAAAGTTGGCGTAGCCAATGAAAAAGGGATTTTTGAAATAGGGACTATTCAAAAAGGTAGTTATTCGATGCAAGTGAAATCAGTGGGATTTGCAATCTGTTCTGAAATTATTGCTATTGGAAATGATGTGGATAAGAAAGAAGTTGTGCTGCAAGATCTTGAAACCAAATTAGAAGAAGTGGTTGTCAGTTCTAAAAAACCTACGTTGAAAAGAAAAATAGACCGTTTGGAATTCAATGTGGAGAATACGATACTTTCGAGTAATAATGCTTGGGAAATACTCAAGAAAACCCCCAGTGTCACGGTTTCTGGTGGTGATTTGTCCATTCGCGGAAGTAAAGGTATTTTGGTGACTGTTAACGATAAAAAAATATATCTCACAGGCGAGGAACTCAAAACCATGTTGGAGGGAACGAATGGGGATGACATCAAATCGGTTGAGGTGATCACGAATCCGCCTGCGAAATATGAAGCTGCAGGAAGTGCTGTTTTGAATATTAAAATGAAAAAGAATCTAAAGGAAGGTTATAAGGGAACTTTAAAAACGGCTTATGTTCAGAGTATTTATGCCAAATATGTGGCCAGTACAAGTCAGTATTTTAAAATGAAAAAGTTTTCATTTTTTGGAAGTTATATGTTTGGTTCCGGTACTTATTTGCGTCAAGGCGAAGACGTGGTGCATTTTGATGAGCAACAAACGACTTGGAAAAGTGTCATGAACAGAAAAAAGAAATCATTAT
Organism: Flavobacterium glycogeni; assembly: GCF_048286775.1. NCBI lineage: Bacteria > Pseudomonadati > Bacteroidota > Flavobacteriia > Flavobacteriales > Flavobacteriaceae > Flavobacterium > Flavobacterium glycogeni. The sequence continues at coordinate 106,060 of NZ_JBLVPV010000003.1, read as the reverse complement.
CCCAAAACACGTATCGTTTGAATGCCGAATATGAAATTGATAGTCTGAACACACTATCTTTTGGAACGGATGGTTTTATAAGCCAGAAGAATAGTGGAAATTATGTTGTTCCTACGACTATTTACAATAGTCAAGATCAAATAGAATCACGCTATGTGACTAGTAATAAACGAACGCCAATGTCAAGAAACAGTTCTTATAATTTGTCTTACGAACATAAATTGGGGGCAAAAGAATCTTTAAATTTTTCGTCAGATTATACCAATTATAATGATATAGTAAATCAAGATGTGAATACGGTTTTTAACTTTTTGGGAACACCGGAATACACCTCAAGATTTGTGAGCGATAACCGTCAAGTGATTAATTTGTTCTCTTCTCAATTGGATTATAGTTTAGAAAATGATAAGTCAACCTTTGAAACAGGCTTGAAATTTGGGAATGTCAAAGCCAAAAACAAATTGCTTTTTCAGGAGGAAGAGGTCAGTATTTTGATTGATAAACCCGAAAAAAGCAACGTCTTTGATTATAATGAAAACATTTTTGCAGCTTACGCCAGTTTTTCAAAAGAATTAGAAAAATGGAGTCTGAAGGCAGGTTTGCGGGCTGAATACACGCAATTGGAAGGTATTTCCGTTAATCCGAAAGAAGTTAATCCGCAAAACTATTTGAAGCTTTTCCCGACTTTATATGCCATGTATAAGCCGTCTGAAGGGAATGAAATGGGGATATCCTATGGAAAACGCATCACGAGACCTAACTACAGTTGGCTGAATCCTTCAAAATCATATTATAATAAGTATTCCTATTTTATAGGCGACGCTAGTTTGCAGCCTACGATTACGCATAATTTTAGTTTTCTTTACACGCTGCAGCGTAAGTATAACTTTGATTTGTACTATAGGAATGAAAAAAATCCGTCTATGGAAATTTCCTTTCAAGACAATGCTACAAATACGGTGGTGTATCATTTTACAAATATTGAAAAAGATCAGGCTGTTGGATTGGATTTCAGTTGTAATCTTGAGCCAAAGTCTTGGTGGACAATCGGATTGCAATCAGGAATAAAATATACAGAAGATTTATTTCAAGGTATAGACGGGAATTTATATACAAATAATGTTTGGGGCTTTAGTAGTAGCATTAGTCAGCAATTTAATCTCAACAAGAAGAAAGATTTCACGGCCGAAGTTGATTTTTGGTACAATTCGCCCTCGGTTCAAGGCACCTTTACAATCACAGGTTCGTCTAGTTTGGAAATGAGTTGCAAGAAGAAATTCTGGAATAAGAATGCCGAAGTTTCGCTTATTCTCTCAGATATTTATCGAGGCCAAAAGAGTATTGTGTCTACAAAATATGCCAACCAAAATAATTATTTTTATGATTATAGCGACACCCAAAGTTTTAGAATAGGGTTTAAATATAATCTGGGGAATCAAAAATTAAAAAACAAAACAGAGAAAGAGAAGACGGAAGAACAGAAAAGACTTTAGAGAAAGTTAAATATATAGCAAGAAAAACCCCATTTCAAATTACTTCGAAATGGGGTTTTTATATGAATGCGGGTTGTGAAATTCACGAATGTGATTGCTTCGTTCCTCGCAATGACTTTATCCTAAAGCAGCTCTTTTGAAACCTGTAACGATAAGATCTTTATCTAAAGATTTTACATAATTAGCAACGCTTAATTTGTTGTCTTTGATGTAATCTTGGTTTACTAAAGTGTTGTCTTTAAAGAAACGAGCTAATTTACCTTTAGCGATATTGTCTAACATTGCTTCGGCTTTTCCTTCTTGACGTAGGATGTCTTTAGCAATTTCGATTTCTTTAGCGATAGTTTCTGCATCAACACCTTCTTCGTTTAATGCAATAGGAGCCATAGCTGCTGCTTGCATAGATACGTTTCTTGAAACTTCATCAGCACCTTCAACATTTGCAGATAGCGCAACTAAAGTAGCGATTTTGTTTCCAGAGTGGATGTAAGATCCGATGAATGCACCTTCTAATTTTTCGAAAGTTCTGATTTCTAATTTTTCACCGATAACTCCTGTTTGCTCTATTAATTTATCAGCAACAGTAATTCCGTTGAAATCAGCCGCTAAAAATTCTTCTTTAGTATTGAAGTTCAATGCTAAATTAGCCATTTCAGTAGCCATTTTTACAAAGTTCTCATTCATTCCTACGAAGTCAGTCTCACAGTTCAATGTGATAACAACTCCAGCAGTTTTGTCAGCATTTACAACAGCAATTGCAGCACCTTCAGTAGATTCTCTATCTGAACGGTTAGCAGCTACTTTTTGTCCTTTTTTACGTAAGTTTTCGATTGCTAAATCAAAATCTCCGTCTGCTTCAACCAAGGCTTTTTTGCAGTCCATCATACCTGCACCAGTGATTGTTCTTAATTTATTTACGTCTGCAGCAGTAATTGTTGCCATATTGTATTATTTTTTAAGGTTAAAAGTAAAAAATTCCAAGTGTTAAATCCAATTTCCAATTTTATTAAATTATCAACTTTAGGTTTCTAATTTTTTTTGGAGAGGAATTTAAAACTTGGAATTAAATGTTTATTTATTCTTCAGTTGCAGTTGGAGCAGCAGCTTCTACAGCAGGAGCTGCTTCCACAGCTTCAGCAGCAGGAGCAACAACTTCAGTGGTAGCAGGAGCAACAACTTCAGCAGTAGCTTCACCTTCTTTGTCAGAACCTCTATCAGAAAGTCCTTCAACAATTGCAGCTGTAACTAAAGATAAAATTTTATCAATTGATTTAGAAGCATCATCATTTGCAGGAATTACATATTCTACTTCACGAGGATCAGAATTTGTATCAACCATTGCAAAAACTGGAATGTTTAATTTTTGAGCTTCTTTTATTGCGATGTGTTCCGCTTTGATATCAACTACGAACAATGCAGCTGGTAGTCTGGACATGTCAGCGATTGAACCTAAATTTTTCTCTAATTTAGCACGAAGACGATCTACTTGCAAACGCTCTTTTTTAGAAAGGGTCATGAATGTACCATCTTTCTTCATTTTATCAATAGTAGCCATTTTTTTAACAGCTTTACGGATAGTTACGAAGTTAGTTAGCATTCCACCAGGCCATCTTTCAGTAATGTAAGGCATGTTTGCAGCTTTTGCTTTTTCAGCAACGATGTCTTTTGCTTGTTTTTTGGTAGCTACGAATAATATTTTTCTACCTGATGCAGCGATTTTTTTCAAAGCTTCATTCGCTTCTTCAATTTTTGCTGCAGTTTTATATAGATTGATAATGTGAATACCATTACGCTCCATATAAATGTAAGGAGCCATGTTTGGATCCCATTTTCTAGTCATGTGTCCGAAGTGAACACCTGCTTCTAGTAATTCTTTTACTTCTACTTTGTTTGCCATTTTTGTTCTAGTTTACGTTCTGTTGATTAGCAATGAATAAATGGCGGTTTCCCGGCTTTATACATTTAGATGCTAAACTATTTCCTACCTCGGTAGGAGAGCAACAACAACTTTGTTTTTTTAAATTCAATAATAAAGGAACGATGTCTTGTCCCATTTGAACAAGACAGGTAATATTAACGTTTAGAGAATTGGAATCTCTTACGAGCTTTCTTCTGACCGAATTTCTTACGTTCAACCATTCTTGGATCTCTTGTCAATAAACCTTCTGGTTTCAAGATAGCTCTGTTTTCAGCATTTACTTCACACATAACGCGTGCCAATGCCATTCTTACAGCTTCTGCCTGACCAGTTGAACCACCTCCGTAAACGTTAACTTTTACGTCAAAGTTGCTTACATTTTCTGTCATAGACATAGGTTGTAATACTTTGTACTGTAAAGTTGCAGTTGGGAAGTACGTTTCGAATGCTTTTTTGTTTACAGTGATTACTCCTGTTCCTTCCGAAACATAAACACGTGCAACAGCGGTTTTTCTTCTACCGATTTTGTGAATAACTCCCATTACTTAAGATCGTTAAGGTTAACTGTTCTAGGTTTTTGAGCGCCTTGTTTGTGCTCTGATCCTACAACAACATTTAAATTTCTAAAAAGCTCAGCACCTAACTTGTTTTTAGGTAACATCCCTTTTATCGCTTTTTCAACTAGTAATGCAGGGTTTTTTGATTGCAATACTTCAGCAGTTAAAGTTCTTTGTCCTCCAGGGTAGCCAGTGTGGCGGATGTAAGTTTTCTCTTTCATCTTGTTTCCTGTAAGGTTGATTTTTTCTGAGTTGATAACAATTACGTTATCTCCACAGTCAACGTGCGGCGTATAACTAGCTTTGTATTTACCTCTAAGGATCATTGCGATCTTTGAAGCCATACGACCTAAGTTATGCCCATCAGCGTCTACAACAATCCACTCTTTTGTAACGGTGGCTTTGCTTGCTGATTGTGTCTTGTAGCTTAATGCGTCCATAATATTATTTTAATTAAACATTCCATCCCCAATAAAGGGGTTGCAAAAGTACAATTAATTATTTTAAATACAAATACCTTAAAAGATTATTTTTCACTTGTTTTAGTACTGATTATCAACTGGATATTTGAAATATTATTCTGCGATTGAATTTGTGTTTCTCTCTTCTTCGTGAGTTGAATTCAATGGACTGTAGTTTTTGTGTGCTTTTATTGTATATTTCTAGTTTTTCAGAGGTAAATTTTATATTTTATTGGCTATTTTTGTCATTTAAACAGTTAATATTCTAATTATACATATCTTGTTACTGTTTTTACTATATGAATTACGACAAATATCTCCCTTATGAAAGCTAAAGCAACATTAAAACAAATCGCAAAAGAACTGAATGTTTCTGTTTCTACAGTTTCAAAAGCACTTAATGATAGCCCGGAAATTAGTGAGCTGACGAAAATTAAAATTAAAGAATATGCTAAACTTAAAAATTACAAACCCAATGTAATTGGTCTGAATCTCAAAAATAGAAAGACAAAAACCATTGGTGTAATTATTCCAAATATTTTAAATTCTTTTTTTGCTAAAGTATTTAGCGGTATAGAAAAAATAGCGGATGAAAAAGGATATAATGTTATTATGTGTATCTCTAATGAATCATTAGAAAAAGAAGCACATACACTTGAAATGCTAAGTAATGGGACTATTGATGGATTTATTGTTTCCGTTTCTGAAGAAGCACAAAAAAATCATGAGTATAATCATTTTAAAGAGATTATTAATGACGGGACTCCTATAGTTATGTTCGATAGAATTGCTGATGGGGTGGAGTGTGATAAAGTTGTAGTCGATGATTTTGATTCGGCTTTAAATTCTACGCAGCATTTAATAAATATAGGATGCAAGAACATCGCTTTATTTTCTTCTGTAGATAATTTAAGTGTTGGTAAATTAAGAGCTGAAGGGTATCTTAAGGCATTGGAAAATAATAATATTCCTGTAAACGCTAATATAATTCTTAGAACGGATTCTGAAGACAATTTGAAAAATAAAATTGAAAGTATTTTTGATAACAATACAATAGATGGTGTTTTTGCTTTGGATGAAAATGATTCGGTGGCCGCATTAAAAGTAGGTCTTAAAAAAGGATTTAAAATACCGAAAGAACTTTCTATTATAGGTTTTGCCGATGGAATTCTAGCTTCTAGAAGATTATCTCCAAGTTTAACTACGGTAAGTCAGCATGGAATAGAAATAGGCGAAGTTGCGGCTAAATTGCTTATCGCGAGATTAGAATCCAAAGAAGAGCACGTTCCTTATGAGACGGTAGTAATCAAAACAAAATTGAAAGAAAGAGAATCAACAAGGAAATTGTAGTTTCCTATAATAAATAAGTCTAAAAAAATCTCTAATCGTTTTAAATGATTAGAGATTTTTTTATGAGTATTAAGGAAGATAATTCTAATGCGCTTCCAGCCAATCTTTCCCTGCTCCTAAATCAACATCCAAAGGTACATCAAGTTTAAAGGCATGTTCCATTTCGTATTTTATCATCGGTTGGATTTTTTCGAGCTCCGAATTGTGCACGTCAAACACAAGCTCATCATGAACCTGTAACAACATTTTGCTTTTCCAGTTTTCGGAGGTTAGTTTTTCATGAATATTAATCATCGCAATTTTAATGATGTCGGCAGCGCTTCCTTGTATTGGCGCATTTACCGCATTTCGTTCTGCGCCACCACGAACAATGGCGTTTTGCGAATTAATATCTTTCAAATAGCGACGACGCCCCAGGATTGTTTGCACATAACCATTGTCTCTTGCAAAATCTATTTGTTCCTGAATATAGGATTTTAATCTTGGATATGTTTTGTAATATGCTTCAATCAAAGCGGCGCTTTCACTTCTGGATAAAGAGGTTTGATTGCTCAATCCAAAAGCCGAAACTCCATAAATAATTCCAAAATTCACCGTTTTGGCATGACTTCGTTGCTCGCGAGTCACTTCTTCGAGCGGAACATTAAATACTTTTGAAGCCGTGGATTTGTGAATGTCTTCATGATTTTGGAATGCCTTAATCATGTTTTCTTCACCACTTAATGCCGCTATTACTCGCAATTCTATTTGAGAATAATCGGCAGAAACCAAAGTGTAGTTTTCATCTCGGGCCACAAATGCTTTTCTGATTTGTCGGCCACGTTCCGTACGAATCGGAATGTTTTGTAAGTTCGGATTATTCGAACTCAATCGTCCCGTTGCGGCAACGGTTTGCATGTAATCCGTGTGGATACGGTTCGTAATTTTATCTACTTGATTGGGTAATGCTTCTACATACGTATTTTGCAGTTTTACCAATTGGCGCCAGTCGAGAATATCTTTCACAATTGGATTTTCGGAAGCTAAATAACTTAAAATTTCCTCCCCTGTGGCATATTGACCTGTTTTGGTCTTTTTTTGTTTGGCTCCGCCAATTTTCAATTTGTCAAATAAAACATCACCCAGTTGTTTCGGGGAAGCCAGATTGAATTTTTCGCCCGCAGTTTCATAAATGTTTACCTCCAATATTTTAATGTCGTCGTCTAATGTTTTTGACAGTGATTTCAAGAAATCCACATCTACACGGATTCCTTCTTTTTCCATGTCAGCCAAGACTTTTACCAATGGAATTTCGATTTCTTCAAAAAGTTTCTTGGTTCCTGTTTTGTCTAATTCCAAGGTGAATATTTCCTTGAGTTGCAAGGTTACGTCAGCATCTTCAACGGCATACTCTTTTATTTCTTCCAATGCAACGTCACGCATTGATTTCTGGTTTTTTCCTTTTTTACCAATTAAAGTTTCAATGGATTGAGGCGAATATTTTAAATACGTTTCCGATAAAATATCCATGTTATGACGCATATCCGGATTGATCAGATAATGTGCAATCATGGTGTCGAATAATTTTCCTTTTACGGTAACATTATAATTAGAAAGAATCTTTAAATCGTATTTTAAATTTTGACCAATTTTCTCAATGCTTTCATTTTCGAAAAAAGGAATGAATTTTTCAATTAAAGTTTGCGCTTGGTCGCGGTTTTCCGGAAACGGAACATAGAATCCTTTTCCTTTTTCATACGAAAATGAGATTCCAACCAATTCAGCATGCAAAGCATCCAAACCGGTTGTTTCGGTATCAAAACAAACGGAAGATTGGTTTTGTAAATTTTGCAACAGCAATTTCAGTCCTAAATCACCTTGAATTATCTGATAAGAATGTTCTGTGTTTTCTAATGAGTTATAATATTGATGACGTGTTTCTTCTGAGGAGTCATCCTGTAGTGTACTTCCAAAAAGGTCGAATTGCTCTTCGTTTTTTGGCTGTGGTTTTTTGTACAATTTGGTTTCGTCAACGGGATTGTTATTGGTGGATGCAGTTCCGACTTTTTTAAATATGGCATCAAATTGTTCTGCCATTCTTCTAAATTCTAATTCATTGAATAGCGCATCTGTTTTTTCTACATCGGGAGTTGATAATTCATAATCCGTTTCGTCAAAAATAACCGGACAATCGAGTAAAATTGTCGCCAAAGTTTTAGATAACAATCCTTTTTCTTTATTGGCTTCGATGTTCTCTTTCATCTTTCCTTTTAGCTTGTCAGTATTCGCTAAAAGGTTTTCCATGGTTCCAAATTCTTTCAAAAGTTTCTTAGCCGTTACTTCGCCTACGCCAGGAAGTCCTGGAATATTATCGGCAGCATCACCCATCATTCCAAGAAAGTCAATCACTTGGTCTGGTCGTTCGATTTCAAATTTTGCTAATACTTCCGGAATTCCCCAAATTTCTATTCCATTACCCATTCGGGCAGGTTTATACATAAATATATTCTCAGAAACGAGTTGTGCAAAATCCTTATCTGGGGTTACCATAAAGACTTTGTAGTTCTGTTTTTCTGCTTGTTTAGCAATTGTTCCAATTAAATCATCAGCTTCATAGCCTTTTACTTCTATAATAGGAATATGCATGGCTTTCAGTAAATCTTGGATATAAGGAATAGCAATTTTAATTGCTTCGGGAGTGGCATCACGATGGGCTTTGTATTCTGGAAATATATCATTTCTCAATTGACTTCCGCCATTATCAAAGGCAACGGCTAAATGGTCTGGTTTTTCTCTTTTAATTACATCCATCAATGAATTCATAAATCCCATAATGGCCGATGTGTCCATTCCTTTAGAATTGATTCTTGGATTTTTTATGAAAGCATAATAGCCTCGAAAGATTAAGGCGTAGGCGTCAAGAAGGAAAAGGCGTTTTTGTTGTGACATGATTGTGATTTTGTAAAGTTTTCAAAAGTACAAAACTTGTCAGATAAAGGAGTGAAATATTTCTTATGATTCATGTTTGAGTCCTTTTTTTTAGTTTTCTAAAAGTTGTCGTTAAATAATTTTGCAGTCTATTTTTTTTGAAGAAAAATTATGGGGTAATGATTTGAAAGAAAATAATTATAAATTATTAAAGGGCTGTGATTGCGAATATATAATTATAGTTATACATCAATAAAAATAATGTTTTTAAACGATTATTTATGTATTTAAACGATATTTTTATGTAAATTTATACATGGAATTTCTACTCCAATGAGGTTCATTGATATTTAATCTTTAATCAGTTGTTATGAAAAAAAATTATTTTTCTAAAAAGGTGTTACAAGCCTGTCTGTTATTTTTCATGATAATAACTGCGAATGTGTTTGCCCAAGTAGGCATAGGAACTATCACGCCCCATGCAAGTTCAGTACTGGAGGTTTCATCAACAACCCAAGGAATGTTGACACCCAGAATGACAACTGTACAAAGAACTGCTATTGTGACTCCAGCCGATGGTTTAATAGTTTATGATACAGATTTAAAATCTTTTTACCACTACAATTCTACTTTAACATTATGGATTAGACTGAATAGTGAAGCGAATGGCAGATTGAAGTTTAAACGTATAAAATCTACGGATGTCCTAGCGACAGTTTTGGCAGCGGAGAAGACCGCAGGAGGTAATACTAAGTATCTTTTGGATGTTAATACTTATTATGAAATAAATGGAACCATAAATGTAGATTTACCGATTGATTTAAATAATGCCTATGTTTCTGGTATGGATGCAAATGAGGATGTATTGGTTAGAACATCTGGAAATCTGTTTGACGGTGCAACAGGAGGAAGTATTAGAAATGTAACTATTCAGGTTACCGGAGGAGGAAAAGTTTTTAATTTGAATGGAGCAACATCACAAAGTTTAATCGTAAGAGATGCAATAATCGCAGGTTCTTCTAATGTAGGTTCTATAACTGGTTTCGGATTAGTTTTTGTCAGTATCGTTCAATTTGTGGGTAACGCTGCGGGGATTACGTATGATACTATTGGCAAATTATTAATAAATAATGCAGCGTGGTTCAGTAATAATACAGGTACTTATGAAAAATTGCAAGGTACATTTGGTTTAGTGCAAAAACAAGGTGGTTTTAGTGAAGTAACTGGAGCGTCTATTGGATTAGATGTGTCATCTAATCCAGTTATAACCGGAGATGCCGTTATGGAAACAGTGGTTTTTACAGGAGTACTTACAACAGGGAAATACGTGAAAGGATATACAGTGGGTAGCTATACGGGATATAGTTTTAATGATTTTTGGACCGTACGTTCTACAGGAATTCCAAATGAGGGAGATTCCTATGCAACTGGAAATTTATATTTGGATCGGACGGTAACTGCGCCAACAATCTCGCTTGCAAGTACTAGCACAGCGTATAAAGTTCCGGGAACAACAATTTCAACTAATTTGTTTAGAATGGATGGCGCTACAACTAACAGGCTGGTTTATTTAGGTAGAAAGGCAAGAACTTTTACGGTTGCGGCTTCAGTTTCCTTCGAAGGTGGAACCGGCAGTGCTGATCTTTTGTTTTATTTCGTGAAATTTGCTTCTGGCGGAACTCCTTATACTTTTATAACTTCTTCAGAAACCTTTATAGATTCTAATACAGCAAATGTGCAAAGTTTTTCTGTTTCAGGGACCATCAGTCTTGCCAATGGAGAATATGTTGAATTGTATGCACAGCGGTTAAATGGAACAAACAAAACATTTACATTTCGTTCTTATAATATGTCAATGAAATAAAAATAATAAAAAGGAATACTTCTTTACAATTTTTAATAGTCGCATTATTTAGTTTTTAAAATAATGCGACTATTTTGATTTAATTCTGCTTTTGTCGATTTATACAATTTTAAAGCATCAAGAGCCAGTATAGGATAATCAACCGTTAAATTTTAATTAATAAGAAGCCGTTTTGATGAATTGTTTTGTTATTTTGTTTAAAATTTTTTTAAAATGATCTTTCGTATCGTATTCTTGTGCGTAATCCTTCTTGTTATTGAGCTTTATACTTTTCAAGTATTAAAAACCTTAATAAAATCAAAGCCAGTATTGTTTTCAATTCAGCTTATAAGTATATTGGTTTTAGTATATATTGTTTATTCTTTGATGCAATTTGACCGTAACTCAGGGCAAACCAAGCAATTGATGGTTGTCATGGGTTTGTTGCTTATTGTTTATGTTCCAAAACTAATTTTGACATTCATATTAATGGGAGAAGATATCTTTAGAGTAGGTACCGGAGCTGTTAAGTATTTTGTTAATTATGATAAAAATGCAGATTTTCTGAATTCAAGAAGAAAATTTGTCAGTCAAATAGGATTAGGACTAGCAGCTGTTCCTTTTTTATCTTTAATATATGGAGTGACTATTGGTAAATACAACTATAAAGTCATCAAGCAACGTATATTTTTTCCTGATTTGCCTGATGCTTTTGATGGTTTTACGATTACTCAAATATCAGATGTTCACAGCGGCAGTTTTGATAACCCGGAGAAAATTAATTATGCAATAGATTTAGTCAACGAACAAAATTCAGACATGATTCTGTTTACCGGAGATATTGTGAATACCGATGCCAAAGAAATGCATTCTTGGATAGAAACCTTTAATAGAATAAAAAAACATGAATATGGAAAATATTCGGTTTTAGGGAATCACGATTATGGCGAATATATAACTTGGCCATCAGAGGCAGCAAAAGAGAACAATTTTAAAGCCATTAAAGATTTATATGGACAAATTGGTTTCAAATTAATGCTAAACGAACATACTTTTATTGAAAAAGGAGATGCTAAAATTGCATTAATTGGCGTAGAAAACTGGGGACATAATTTCAAAAAAGCGGGCGATATCAACAAAGCTTCTCAACATGTAAATAAAGAAGATTTTAAAATTTTGATGAGTCATGATCCTTCACATTGGGAACATGAAGTGCAACATCATGAGAAAAATTTCCATCTTACGCTTTCAGGTCATACACACGGAATGCAGTTTGGAATAGAAATACCAGGTTATTTTAAATGGAGTTTGGCACAATATGTTTACAAACAATGGGCGGGATTATATGAAAACGTAGGACGGTACGTTTATGTAAATAGAGGTTTTGGTTTTCATGCCTATCCGGGCAGAGTAGGAATCATGCCGGAAATTACGGTCATCGAACTAAAAAAAGGTGTTAATGTGGCATAATTCGTTTAAAATGCTACATTTGTATAATAAATATCTCTTTTTAGTGAATTTTAAAAATTAAATTTTTGGTTTTATGTCAAAATTTGGAGAACTTATAAATGCTCAAGTGCCTGTGTTAATAGACTTTTACACAGAATGGAATGAACCTTCAGTTTCAATGCATCTTGTAATTAGAGATGTAGCAGCCGCTCTTGGTGATAAAGCAAAAGTCATAAAGATTGACGTGGATAAAAATCAAGAATTAGCCGATGCTTTACGCATTAAAGGATTGCCTACGTTGATGATTTACAAACAAGGTCAAATGATATGGAGACAGTCCGGAGAATTAGATGCGAACACTATTATTAGTATTGTTCAAGAACAATTGTAACGCATTATCAGTACAACACCTCACAATTAAAATTATTTTCTTTTAAATAAGCTAATGTTTTCGGCAATACGTATTCTAAGTTTTTAAAGGCTTTTATACTGTCGTGGAAAACAATAATACTTCCTGATCTTAGATTTGATATTACATTTTCTAAGCATTGTTCCTGCGATAAAGTTTGATCAAAATCAGCACTTAGGACGTCCCACATAATTATTTTGTAACCCAGCTTTCGGAGTTTTCTAGATTGAGATACTTTTAACTTCCCGTAAGGCGGACGAAATATTTTAGACTTTAGATTATTAGTACTATTTTTTTGAATAGTTGCTTCGCATCGTTTAGTGTTTTCAATATAGGCTTCAGTTGAAGTTTTCCAACCGTTCAAATGATTAAAAGTGTGATTCCCTATGGAATGACCGTCGCTAATTACCTTTTTGAATATTTCAGGATTTTTATCAATATTATCTCCAATGCAAAAAAAAGTAGCTTTTACATGGTACTTTTTTAATTCATTCAAAACCCATTCTGTAATTTCTGGAATAGGTCCATCGTCAAATGTTAGGTAGACTGTAGTGCTGCTTCCGGTATTGGAAACATCCCAAGTGTAATTAGAGAATATTGTTTTTATAATCCAATTCGTCTTTATCCAGTAAAGTTTCATTTTTTAGTTTTAAAATTAAAAAAAAATAGCGACATTTTTCAACATCGCTACCTTTTCTAATCAGAATCTTTTTTGTTTGAAGTTATTCTTTTTCGCGTCCAAAGCGGTCAAACATTTTAATGTAAGTATTGAATACAATTCTATTTTTATTGTAGAAATCTAAATCACCATTTTCTTTCATTACGGTTAAAAGACTTCTGTATCGCTCAATATCAGTGATGATAGGAATGGCAATACTAGTTTGCTCAGAAGATTTTAGATTGCCATAATAATTAAGGTTTTCTCTGTATTTTAGTATTAATTTGTCCAGCAATTGTTGTGCTTTTAATTTTTCGTCGATTTTGTAATATCCGCCAGCGAAAGGTTCTAGTAAAGAATAATAGTCAAAATACTCCAAAGGCATTTTTGTCATTGCCAGATCGATAATGTTTTTTGCTTTATCTTTTTGTCCTTCAACAATTAACTGATTCATTAATCTAGAAAGGTTGGTTCTGTAGGTTATGCTGTTTCTACGAGTTTCAGGGTCGTGATAAATTTTTGGACTTTCGCCATTGCCCCAATCCCATTTCATAACTTTAGCATACATTTTATCAGAATCTATTTGTCCCATATCAAGTGGACTTGCATCTTTTGACAAAGCGGTTCTTATTGGAACCAGTTTGTAAACCATTCCTTCTAATTGAAGATACTCTTTCATCCAGATATAATCTTCACTGTCAAATGCACCACCGCTAAAATAGATTGGTCTTTTCCAATTGTTATTCGCAACAATATCAAGCATCATCAATCTGTTTTTGTACAATGCATTTCCTTTGATGTCCAAGTCAATGTAAGAGACAATAGAATCATTGTGTTTAGGGTTAACTACTTTGTTCTGTATAATTATATTTTTGTCAACAGGAATCCGAATCTTGTTAGTAGGGTAAAAATGGATTGTTTGTCCGTTTTGCATATCTACAGTTGATTTTGGATTTTTGATAAAATTGATAAAATCTTTTATATCCCAACGACTTTCAACTTTTGGAATGTGAGCTACATAGTCCAGTTTGTCTCCTACATATTGATCGTGTGTAAATGAAATAGGCAAAGGATCTGATTCGTATGTTTTAGTTTTCATCTGATCGATATACCAATCCGTCATGAAAAGGCTCGTGTTCACGATTTTAACATCCGTTCTCACTTTTTCGATTTCTTGTGCGTACCAAAGCGGGAACGTATCATTATCGCCAATTGTGAATAAAATAGCGTTTGGATCACATGATTCCAGATATGCTTTTGCCATTGCAACAGCAGTATGTTTTCCGGAACGGTCGTGATCATCCCAGTTTTGAGAAGCCATAAGAACCGGAGCTGCCAATAAACTGGCTGCGATAATAATAGGGCCTGCCAGTTTTGGGGCTAAATATTTCGTGGCACTTTCGTATAATGCATAAACACCAAAGCCTATCCAAATGGCAAATACATAAAAGGAACCAACTAAGGCATAATCTCTTTCTCTAGGCTCGAAAGGTCTTTCGTTTAAGTAGATTTTTAATGCTATTCCGGTAAAAAGGAATAAGGCGAGTAATACATAGAAGCTTTTTAAGTCTTTATTGGCATGATACATTAAACCGATTAAGCCGAGAATAAAAGGCAGAAAAAAATACACATTTCGACCTTTGTTGTTCAATACATCAGAAGGTAAATTGTCTTGACTTCCTAAATGGAGTTCGTCTATAAAAGTTATGCCACTAAGCCAGTTGCCATCCAGATAGTCGTATTTTCCCTGAATGTCATTTTGTCGACCAACAAAATTCCACATCAAGTATCTCCAGTACATGTAGCCAAACTGGTATTCAACCATGAATCCTAAATTGTCAGCAGTTGTTGGTTTTTCAACAATTAAATAATCACCATAGCTTTTTAGGAACGTAACATAACCTTCGTTGTCAATTTGTTTTTGAGCGTAGGCTTGTCTGAATTCAGTTATTATTTTTTCGGTTTCGTTTTTTAACTGAGCAATCGCCTTGTTGTAATCTTCCTCGCTCAATTGACTCGGATCGATGCCGTATTTGGCTAAATCATCCTCGTACGGATAATCAGGATTTAATCTGAATTGAGGTGGATTTGTAAAATTCATGTAGTTTTCGATGTGATCACCGCTCCACATTCTTGGCAAAATAGTTTTTTGATTGTCATCTGTATTTTGCTCGGCATTTTTGAAATTATTCGTAATAATATATTTCCCGGTTTTATAATCTCTTTCGTAATTGGGCGCTTTGTCTAGGTAAGGATTGTTTTTGTCTAAACCAGCAAAACCTTCTGTGTATTGAGGGCCATAAAACAAAGGATTTACACCATATTGCTCTCTATTGTAGTACGCAAGAACTTCAGCCGCATCAGAGGGTTTGTTTTCATTAATTACCGTATTTGCATTAGCGCGTATGGGTAACATTGTCCAAGTAGAAAAACCAATCAGGATAAAAAGCACACACAGAATCAGCGTATTGTATGTTGCTAAACCTCTGTTGTTGGTGTATTTTAAACCAAAATAAAACAAAACAGCGAGTAGTATGGTTACAAATATAGTTCCCGAGTCAAACGGTAATCCTAAACTGTTGACCATAAAAACTTCGGTTTTACCAAAGAATCCCATAGTCATAGGGAGTAGTAATTTGAAAATAAATAATAGAATGGCAATAACAACAACATTTGCAATGATGAAATTTTTGAGGGTAACTACTTTATAGTTTTTGAAAAAATAAAGGAAACCTATCGCTGGAATTGTTAATAGTGCCATGAAATGGACTCCGAATGAAAGTCCAACAACAAGAGAAATGATTAGTAACCATTTATTTCCTCTAGGCTTGTCCATGCCCTGTTCCCAACGTAAACCCAACCAAAATAATAAGGCAATAAATAAAGATGCCATGGCATATACTTCGGCTTCTACGGCATTAAACCAAAAACTATCCGAAAAAGTATAGGCTAAAGCTCCAACGAATGAACTTCCAAGAATAACAATGTCATTGTATTTATTTGTTTGCTCCGCCTGATCGCCTTTTTGGCTCGGGTCAGAAAATCTTGAAATCAGTTTCTTTAAAATTATAGAGGAAGACCAAAATAAAAATAAAATGGTAAATGCACTCGAGAATACAGACATCATATTCACCATTAATGCAATTTGTGTGTCATCTGAAGCAAACATGGCGAAAAAGGCACCAATCATTTGGTATAAAGGCGCTCCCGGGGGATGGCCAACCTCAAGTTTTGCAGCTGTGGCTATGTATTCACCACAATCCCAAAAACTCATAGTGGGTTCAACAGTTAAAGTGTATGTTAATAATGCGATTCCAAATGTGAACCAACCAATAATTGTATTCCATTTATTGAAATTGAATGCTGCTTTATCCATGTACTAAAATTTAATTTAATTTTGAGTTACAAAGAAAATGTTTTTTTGTTTAACCTTGTTAGCATTAACAATATTTTCTGGAAAAGTATTACAATTTAATAACGCATTGATTCTAAAGGTTTTTGAAGTTATTTTGAATTTTAAACGAATTTTTTTTCATAAAAAGGCAAAAAAAATTTGTACAAACTAAAATTTAGTTTAAATTTGCACTCGCTTAGCAGCAATGCTGGTCTATGGTGTAATGGTAACACAACTGTTTTTGGTGCAGTCTTTCAAGGTTCGAGTCCTTGTAGACCAACGTAAAACCTCTCATTTATTGAGAGGTTTTTTTATGCAATAAATCCAGCTGATTGTTTTTGGAGTTTAATTTATTGAAAAGTCGGAGGTAAGCTAGGAGAACTGAACTGGAGTATTTTGATTTAATTTTTCTGGATCAATTAAATCTTGAACGTTATCACTGGCTTAACGGTGTGATTGACCAGATCTTCACTGATGCTTCCATTGAAAAAATGAGCGAATCCTGTTCTTCCGTGTGTGCAAAGACCTATTAAATCGGCATCAATGCTATTGGTGAAATTGATAATCCCGTTTTCTATATTAACGTCATTGTAAATGTGTGTGGAGTAATTTTCGACCTCAAAAGAGTCAATGAATTTTTTCATTATTTCTTCGGACATTTTGGTGGTTTTAAAGCTATTTGGCGTGCAAATCATGACTAAGTATAAATTTGCCTTAAATATTTTGGCAAATTCTATCATTTTTTTGAAAGGTTTTTTAGTTTCTTTCGAAAAATCAGAAGCAAACACAAAGTTGTTGAATTTAAAGTCACGAATGTTCTTTTTTATAACCAGTACCGGGATTTCTGAGAGTCGCACCACTTTTTCGGTGTTGGATCCGATGAGTACTTCTTCTATGCCTGAAGTTCCATGTGAGCCCATGATAATTAAATCAATTTCATTTTTTCTGTTAAACGATAAAATACCGCTGAAAGCTCTTTCGAATTGTACGGATGCGTTTACTGAAATTCCGTTTAAATAGGGCTGTTCCTTGATTTTTTGGAGTGTTTCGTTTGCTTTTTTTATAAATAACATCACTTCGGGTATGCTGCTTCCGCCGGTTACGGCATCATTCATCTGGTTAGGTAATTCTAATAAATGCAACAAAAAGATTTCGCAATTATTTTTTTTTGCAATTATGGCGGCCACTTTTAATGCGTGTTCAGCGTGTTCAGAAAAATCGGTAGGGACTAAAATTCGTTTCATAACTATAAAGCGTTAAATTATGATGAAAATTGTTATTTTAATGCTACATTAAAGATAAGAAATTATTTTACAGCAACCAATTATTTTAGTTTATAAAAAAAACACTATATTTGCACCGTTATTTATTAAAATCTAGATAATGAGGGGACTAAATGTCCCCTCTTTTTATAAAAAATATGACATTTAAAGAAAAAGTAAATACGTTATTGACCGAAGGCCTATTAGAAAAGCCATCAATCTTCTTGATAGACCTTATCATTACTGATGCTTTCAAGGTTATTGTGACTTTGGATGGCGATAATGGAGTGGCTCTTCAAGATTGTATTGATGTGAGTAAATTCATAGATAATAATTTGGACAGAGAGGAACAAGATTACTCTTTAGAAGTGGCTTCAGTAGGAGTTGGTTCTCCGTTAAAATTAATAAGACAATACAAGAAAAATATAGGTCGAACATTGATTGTGAAGACTTCGGCTGAAATTATTGAAGCAGAATTAGTGGATGCTAATGATGATTTTGTAATTTTGTCTTGGAAAGCAAGAGAGCCTAAAAAGATAGGAAAAGGGAAAGAAACAGTTCAAAAAGAACTTAAATTGCCTTACGTAGATATAAAAGAAGCAATTGTTACAGTAACATTTTAATTAAAGAATTCGCATGGAAAATTTAGCATTAATCGATTCATTCTCAGAGTTTAAAGATGATAAACTTATTGATCGTGTAACGCTTATGGCAATTTTGGAAGATGTATTTAGAAATGCATTGAAGAAAAAATACGGTTCAGATGATAATTTCGATATCATTATAAATCCTGATAAAGGAGATATGGAGATATGGCAGAGAAGAGTGATCGTTGCGGATGAAGACTTAGATTTTGATCATCTTGAAATCACTTTAACTGAAGCTAGAAAAATAGAGCCTGATTTCGAAATTGGTGAAGAAGTTTCCGAAGAAGTGAAATTAATTGATTTAGGAAGAAGAGCAATTTTAGCTTTACGTCAGAATTTGATTTCTAAAATCCATGAACATGATAACACAAATCTTTACAAACAATTTAAAGATTTAATTGGTGATATCTATACTGCTGAAGTACACCATGTGCGTCCAAGAGTCGTGATTTTGGTTGATGATGAAGGGAATGAAATTATTTTACCAAAAGAAAAACAAATACCTTCTGACTTTTTCCGTAAAGGAGATAATGTTAGAGGAATAATAGAAAGCGTTGAATTAAAAGGAAATAAACCTCAAATTATTATGTCTAGAACTTCTGAGAAGTTTTTAGAGAAATTATTTGAACAAGAAATTCCTGAAGTATTTGACGGTTTAATCATGGTTAAAAAAGTGGTAAGAATACCAGGTGAAAAAGCAAAAGTAGCCGTAGATTCTTATGACGACAGAATTGATCCGGTAGGAGCTTGTGTGGGTATGAAAGGATCTCGTATTCATGGAATTGTTCGTGAATTAGGAAACGAAAATATCGACGTTATCAATTATACAAGTAACATACAATTGTTCATCACAAGAGCATTAAGTCCTGCAAAAGTGTCTTCCATTAAGATAAATGAAGAGACAAAAAGAGCAGAAGTTTTCTTGAAGCTTGAAGAAGTTTCAAAAGCTATTGGTCGTGGCGGACACAACATTAAATTAGCAGGTTTATTAACAGGCTATGAATTAGACGTTATTCGTGAAGGTGATGTTGCTGGTGCAACTGCTGATGAGGATGATGTTGAATTAACTGAGTTTTCAGATGAAATCGAAGACTGGGTTATTGAAGAATTTGCAAAAATTGGTTTGGATACAGCAAAAAGTATCTTGAAACAAGATGTAGAAGATTTAGTAAGAAGAACAGACCTGGAAGAGGAAACGATTCTGGATGTAATGAGAATATTGAAAGAAGAATTTGACAGTTAGTCAAATGTATCTTCAACGATAAACATGCCACTTTACAATGAATTCTTGCTCGGTAGGTATCGAGTTGGGAGTAAAGTGAGGAATAACAAAAAAGGTAATAATAAAAAGGTTTTATGTCTGAAGAGAGAATTATTAGAATAAACAAAGTTTTAAGGGAATTGAATATTTCTTTAGAAAGAGCTGTGGATTATCTAAAAGATAAGGGGATTGCTATTGAAGCAAATCCAAACGCAAAAATTTCTGATGATGTATACAATGTCTTGTGCGGTCAGTTTGCAGGTGACAAAGGGAATAAGGAGGCTTCAAAAGAAGTAGGGGAAGAGAAAAGAAAAGAAAAAGAAGCTTTGCGTTTAGAACGAGAGAAAGAAATCGAAGACAAACGTAAAATTGAGGAAGAGCGCGTAAAACAACAAGAGGTTATAAAAGCGAGAGCAGTTATAGCTGGTCCGGTTCAAGTGGGTAAGATTGATCTTAATCCAAAAAAACCTTCCATCGTTACGCCTGTAAAAGCTGTTGAAAAAGCAGAAGCTCCAGTAGCTGATGTACCTGAAGTAAAAGCTGTCTCAAAAGAAGTTTCACCTGAGAAACCGTTAACTGAAAAACCGTCAACTGAGAAACCTGTTTCAGACAAAAAAGAGGTAAAACCTATTGTTGGGATAAAAGAGGTAAAAACAGAAACTCCTAAAGAAGTTCCTGCTGAACCAAAAGTGGTTGCAAAAACCGAGGCAGTTAAAGTTGATGAAGCGCCTGTTGATGAAACCATCACTACGCAATATCAAAAACTATCGGGAACTACTTTAACGGGACAGATAATTGATTTATCTCAATTCAACAAACCGAAAAAGAAAAAAGAAGAGCCAAAAATCACTCCGAATAAACCGGGTGCTCCAGGTTCGGCTGCAGCCAATGCAAATAAAAATAAGCGTAAAAGGATTGCTCCTAAACCGGGTGCTCCTAGACCGCCTGCAACACCGGGAGTTCCTGGTGCGCCAAATCCTAACAAGATTACACCTAATACTGGTGGCGGTGGATTCAATGCAAACAGAAGTGCTAGACCTGGTTTTGTAAAAGGAAACAGACCTGCTATTGTTGCAAAAGTGGAGCCTACCGAAGAAGAAGTTAAAAATCAAATTAGAGAGACTTTAGAGAAACTACAAGGTAAAGGTGGTAAGTCTAAAGCGGCTAAATATAGAAGAGATAAAAGAGATACGCACCGTCAGAAATCTGATGATGAGCAAAGAGCTATTGACGAAGGAAGTAAAACTATTAAGGTTACTGAGTTTGTTACTGTAGGTGAAATTGCCATCATGATGGATGTGCCAATTACTAAAGTTATTGGAACGTGTATGTCACTTGGAATCATGGTTACCATGAACCAACGCCTTGATGCAGAAACGTTGACTATCGTTGCTGATGAATTTGGTTATGAAGTTGAATTTATCACTGTAGACATCGAAGAAGCAATTCAGGTTGTTGAAGACAGAGAAGAAGATTTAGTTTTCAGAGCGCCAATTGTAACGGTAATGGGTCACGTCGATCACGGTAAAACATCGTTACTGGATTACATTCGTAAAGAAAACGTAATTGCAGGGGAGTCTGGAGGAATTACACAACATATTGGTGCCTACGGAGTAACGTTGGATAACGGACAAAAAATCGCATTCTTAGATACACCGGGTCACGAAGCGTTTACTGCGATGCGTGCGCGTGGTGCTCAAGTTACCGATATTGCTATTATTGTAATTGCTGCTGATGATGACATCATGCCGCAAACTAAAGAAGCAATTAGCCATGCTCAAGCAGCTGGAGTTCCTATCATATTTGCTATCAATAAAATTGATAAGCCAAATGCTAATCCTGAAAAAGTAAAAGAAAGATTAGCGGGTATGAATTTACTGGTAGAAGATTGGGGTGGAAAAATTCAATCACATGATATTTCTGCGAAAGTAGGAACAGGTGTTAAAGAATTATTAGAAAAAGTATTGTTAGAAGCGGAACTTTTAGATTTGAAAGCAAATCCAAATAAAGCGGCTTCCGGAACTGTTGTTGAAGCTTTCCTTGACAAAGGAAAAGGATATGTTTCTACGATATTAGTTCAAAACGGAACGTTGAAAATTGGAGATTATATGTTGGCTGGTAAGCATCATGGTAAAATTAAAGCCATGCATGACGAAAGAGGGAATATAGTAACTGTTGCGGGTCCTTCGACTCCGGTTTCAGTTCTTGGTCTTGATGGAGCAGCAACTGCGGGTGACAAGTTCAATATTTTTGAAGACGAAAAAGAAGCGAAACAAATTGCTTCGAAACGTTCTCAATTGATGCGTGAGCAATCAGTTCGTACACAACGTCATATTACATTGGATGAAATTGGACGTAGAATTGCATTGGGTCAATTTAAAGAATTGAACATTATCCTTAAAGGAGATGTGGATGGTTCTGTTGAAGCATTGTCTGATTCGTTCTCTAAATTATCTACTGAAGAAATTCAAATCAATATTATCCATAAAGGTGTTGGAGCAATTACAGAAACTGACGTAATGTTGGCTTCTGCATCAGATGCGATTATCATCGGATTTAATGTTCGTCCTGCTGGAAATGCAAGACAATTAGCAGACAAAGAAGAAATCGATATCCGTTACTACTCTATTATTTACGCCGCTATCGATGACTTGAAAGATGCAATGGAAGGAATGTTAGCTCCTGAAATGAAAGAAGAAATTCTGGGTACTGCTGAGATTAGAGAGATATTCAAAATTTCTAAAGTGGGTTCAATTGCTGGTTGTATGGTAATGGACGGTAAAATTGTCCGAAGCGCTAAAATGAGAATCATTAGAGAAGGTGTAGTTGTCTTTACAGGAGAGCTGTTAGCACTGAAACGTTTCAAAGACGATGTCAAAGAAGTAGCTAAAGGATACGATTGTGGTATTCAAGTAAAAGGATACAACGACATCGAAGAAAGAGATGTTATTGAGTCGTACCATGAAGTAGCTGTTAAAAAGAAACTGAAATAGAATTTCAATATATTTTAAACCAAAAAATCCCGATTCGTCGGGATTTTTTAGTTTTGGTATGTTTTTAAATTAACGCTAGTGGTGAGTTCGATAGCAGCGAGAGTCCTTTGGGTTTTATATGGGTGTGCCACCAGCTAGAAAAAGGGTCAGCAACATACCGGTCATTGCCCTTTTTCCTAGCTGCTGTCGTCCCGATAACCATCGGGATATCCGCGCTACAGGGTAGCTAGCTTCTATCCCTCACGCGGGCACTAAACCTTTAGTAATAATGAGGAAGTTTTTCTTTTTTCAAGACCTATTGATGCGTTTTAAATAAGTAATCGTCCTGAATTTTTATAAGAAAAATAGTTTATATTTGATTTTGAATATAACGGTTTAAAAAGCATACTGCATAGTAGTGTTTTTTAAGTTAATTTCTCAAATAATTAAAAAATCAATACTTTGAATATGTTCCGGTTTTATAAACCTGCGTGTATTTATGAGTTGTGCTTCATTTTCGAGCGTCAGAAAGCTAAAAAGAAAAATAGAAAAATGAGTTGGGATATTGTATTATTTAGTTCAGAGCAAAATTTAATTTCTTTAGAAAATCTAGATGAAGATTTACTAAAACCAATTGATTTTGACAAAGTTTTGAAATCTAAATTTGAAAACATAAAAAAAACTGAAAACCATAACGAAATTATTGGAAAAGATTTCTCAATTGACTTTTTTGACGATGAAGAATTGGTTAGTAACAAAATGTTGAGTTTATACGGCGAAAATGGATTATTTGAATTAATCAAAATTGCGAAAGTAGAAAATTGGCAAATTTATGATAGTGGAATTGATAAAATGTTAAATCTTGAAAAGCCAGAAGAAAATGGCTATGAAAATTTTCAAAAATATCTAAAACAAATAATTCATACTAAATGAAAACTCAAACTTATTTAAAAAGAAATACAGAAAAGATTACCAGATGATATCATTATACAAAATGAAACATCTTTTGAGTTTAACGAAGATGAATTCATAAGTATTCTTTCTTGGATAAAAAATTTCAATCAACATTATAAATTATTTGAAAAAAAAGATCAGCCATATGTTATGTTTCCATTAATTCCAAAAAGATTACGTCTTGATTTTGGGTTGTACAATTATCCAAACAATTTAGAAGTAAATAAAGATGGATTTATTATTTACATTTCAGAAAACGGAAAATTAATGAATGGTACAACTAAAAAAAAATATTACTGTAAAGGAATTAATAACAACTTGGCAACTATAAAAAAAACAACGCACAACACAAGTTTGTAGCAATGGTTTGGGCTTGGTTTTTTCTTGTGAAAAAACGCAGACAACCTTAATTTGGTTTTGTGTCTGTAAAGTTCAGTCTTAAATCACAAGCCACTGCTACAAGCGCGGGAATGTTGTGCTTCATTTTGCCCGAACGAAATCAAAAATTAAATGAAAATTCAAAAATGAAAAAAATAAGCTTTTTACTGATTTTACTTTCAATGGCTTTTGTTTGTCAAAGTCAAAAAGTTGAAAATAGTAATGGTCTCAAAATCGACACAACTGAAATTGTTCAAATTGGTGGAATTAAACAATTTATTAGCATAAAAGGAAATAACAAAGAAAATCCAATTCTTTTATTTTTGCACGGTGGGCCTGGAACTTCTCTAGTGAAAAGTTCAGAAAAATTCACTGAAAAACTAAAAAATGAATTTGTAGTTATAAATTGGGATCAAAGAGAAACTGGAGAAACATTAAAATTAAATTCAGCAAATGAAAATTTAACTCCTGAACTTTTTAAAAATGACACTTATGAATTGATTAAGTACGTTTTGGGTAAATTCAAACATGAAAAATTATATTTAGTTTCTCATTCTTGGGGTTCAGTTCTTGGCTTTGATATTGCAGAAAAACATTCCGAATTGTTATATGCTTACATTCCAATAAGTCCAATTGTAGACCAAAATAAAGCATCAAAATTAACTATGGAAATGTTGAACAATTGGGCAATAAAAACTCAAAATAACAATGCAATAACCGAACTTAACTTGGTAAAAATTCCATTTGAGAATCAAAATGATTTGTTTTATTCTCAAAAATGGTTATTTATTCATAATGGAGTAGAATTTGCAAAAAAAGAGGATTTCAAAACCAACTATTATAAATGGTTGACAACTTGGTTTTCAATTTGGAAAAAATCGACAGAAAATAATCTTTTTGAAACTTTACCAAAAATTAATTGTCCAGTATATTTTATCGAAGGAAATGGAGATAAACTTAGATCTCATTATATCGTAAAAGATTACTTTGAATTCATAAAAGCACCAAAAAAGAAGATGTTTTGGATGAAAAAATCCGGACACACAATTTATAATTCAGAACCAGAAAAATTACAGAAAATAATAATCGAAAAAATTAAACCAGAAACATTGTAAAAAAACAAACGTACTACAGAGGTTTGGTGAGATTGCAAATTTTGTAGTAAATTTACATTCAGTTTTCTCAATAAATTTTAATTTGGAAAAAATATGCAGTTACAAAGCTCGCAACCTCGCCAAGGCACAAAACGTTGTGTGTCAGCTTAAAAAACAACCCGAAAAGAAAATTAACACTTGAAACAAATGAGAAAAATATTCGGACTTTTGACTTGTATAATATTATGAAAAAGGGATTTGAATTTCTTAAACAGATAAAAGAGAATAACAATAGGGAATGGTTTGTTAAGCATAAGCCAGAATACGATTCGATTGTGAAAGAAAATAAATTTTTTTTCGATCAGATTTATTCCGAACTTCAAAAACACGATAGTTTACAAGGAATCCACATTTTTAGAATTTACAAAGATGTTCGTTTTTCCAAAGATAAATCTCCTTATAAAACGTATTTAGGAGCTGGATATTCTCGTGTAAAACCAATGTTAAGAGGAGGTTATTATATCCATTTAGAGGAAAATAAAAGTTTTGTGGGAGGAGGCTTTTGGGGCCCAAATAGTGAAGATTTACTTCGTATTCGTAAAGAATTTGAAATGGATACAACAGAAATCGAAAAGATTACTTCCGAC
Organism: Flavobacterium glycogeni; assembly: GCF_048286775.1. Taxonomy (NCBI): domain Bacteria; kingdom Pseudomonadati; phylum Bacteroidota; class Flavobacteriia; order Flavobacteriales; family Flavobacteriaceae; genus Flavobacterium; species Flavobacterium glycogeni. Next base: position 80,406 of record NZ_JBLVPV010000003.1, on the reverse strand, counting down.
AATACTTTCGTAAAATATTTCGGAGAGCTTAAAGGAGAAGATGGAGTGAAAACTGCTCCGAAAGGTTTCGATAAAAATCATCCTGTAATTAATTTGATTAAGAAAAAGCAATTTGTAGTGATGAGAAAATTTACAGACGAGGAAGTTTTATCTGATGATTTTCAGAAAGAAGTGATTGCAACATTTTTAGCAATGAGACCTTTTTTCGATTATATGAGTGAAGTGCTTACTACGGATTTAAACGGAGAACCTTTATTCTAAAAGGAAGCGATAATAAAGTAAATGTAAGAGTCATGGGGGATTTTGGCATATCAAAATCTCCCGACTTCGCCACACACACGCTGAGCAACCATCATAAATCCATTATCAAAAATTACAAAGTAATAATCTATTATTTACCGTTTTTTCTTAGATTTGGGTTTTCAACATTCCATTTAAGATGAGTGCCTTTGAGGATACTAAACACCTTAAAGTAAATTTGTAGAAAAGGCGGAAAACTTTTATTGTATTTACTGTTTTTAAGAGCATTGAAAAATAGGAATCAAAGTCGGGTTGGGAGAAATTATTAACCAAAACTGCATAAAACTAAGAGATGCAACTATCAGAAACAATTATCGAATTGGAAGATTTAGAGTTAAAACCAAAATTGTCAGAAAAACTTAAAAGAATTGACGGGCATTATATCTCTCATGAAATTCAGCATTTATTGCACTTTGAAAAAGGCTTTTTGTTTACTATAAAATCATTATTGATAAGACCTGGAAAAGCTATACGAGAATTCATATTCGAGGACAGGGAAAAATATATTAAACCTGTATTATTTTTAATTTTTACCTCTGTAATTTTTACTTTTATTCTTCATTCAGTACATATAACTATTAGCTTTTTCAATGTTGACAAATTTCAATTATTAAAAGGGGAATTAAGGTCAAAAGAAATTGGCGAATGGACGGATAATCATGTTGGTTATGCACAGTTGATTATGGGTGTTTTTATCGCTTTTTGGATAAAGTTTTTTTACAGAAAATTTAAATATAGTATCTATGAAATTTTAGTTCTTTTATCTTTTGTTATGGGTGAAGCCATTTTAATTTTTACTTTTTTTATTGTTTTCGCTAAAGTATTTAAAAGCCAAAATTTAGTATTTATTGGATCGGTAATTTATTTTGTTTACATCATTTGGGCTATAGGGCAATTTTTTGGAGAAAAGAAGATTTCAAATTATATAAAATCTATTTTAGCCTATTTCTTAGGGAGTTTGACCTATATGAGTGCTCTTGTTTTAATCACTTATTTATTAAAATTTTTATAACTGGATAAAATAGTTTCTACCAGCGGGCAGTTTGGCTATAGCGGAGACTTTTAGTGTATTTGTACCTTTCAAGAAGATCAAAAATAATATGGCAAAAAACACGAGCCCCGAAAGCTTTCGGAATTGCGGAGCGGTAAAATTGTAGCAGCGGGAACGATCCCTGCTATTATAAACAAAAGTATATATAACAAAATAGAAACAAATGATTAATTGTAGCAATTGTAGTGATGAATTAACTGGGAAATATTGTTCAAATTGCGGGCAAGCTGTAAAAGTAAAAAGAATTGATGGTCATTATATCGTTCACGAGATTGAACACGTTTTACATTTTGAAAGAGGTATTCTATTTACCATAAAAGAATTATTGATAAGACCTGGACAAAATATTAGAGATTTTATCGCCGAAAACAGAACCCGACTTGTAAAACCAATTATATTTATCATTGTAGCTTCACTAATTTATACCCTAATTAGTCATTTCTTTCACATTGAAGGTGGGTATATTCATATTACTGAGGAAAAAAAGACAGCAATAGGTTCAGTTTTTAATTGGATTCAAAATCATTACGGATATGCAAATATTATAATTGGTGTGTTTGTTGTATTTTGGTTAAAAATGTTTTTTAGAAAGTATGATTATAATTTTTTTGAACTATTAATTCTATTGTGTTTTGTGATTGGGATGGAGATGTTGATATTTTCTGTTTTTACACTTTTTGTTGGATTGACGAAGTTAAACTTGATGAAAGTTTCTGGTTTTATTGGGATGTCATATTGTATTTGGGCAATTGGACAGTTTTTTGATAAAACAAAACCAATCAGTTATGTAAAAGCATTTGCTTCTTATGTATTAGGACTGATTACATTTAGTTTTTCAGTGGTAATTTTAGGAACTTTAATTGACTTAATCATAAAATACTAAAACAGGAACAAAACGTTAGTTAGAATTGTAAATATGAAACTAGAAAAAGCAAATAGTAACGATAACGAAGTTTTGACAGCGATAACTAAAAAGTCAAAAGCGTATTGGGGATATTCTGATGAGCAGATCAAAATTTGGTCTGAATCATTAACGATCACTCCAACATATATTGAAACTTCTATTAAAAACAGGTGTTTGCCAATAATGAAGCTAAATATAAATGAAAAATAAAACAACTATTGCTAACTTTGCCAAGCAGCTAACCGTTGTACAACACACCACTAAAATTAATAATTCGAATTAAATTGACAAAGTATTTAAAATATCTGATTTCACTCTTTCTGGCTTTTGGCCTGATGGTTAATGATGGTGCTTTAGATTCTCCATCAAATTCAGTAGATTATTATCAATTTTCGAACGTAATTATCAGAAGAGAATGGAGTTATAAGGGTTCCAAATTATACCTGTTCCATCAGATAAATTCGTCTAAAAAAACGTCATTTCCATTTCTCTTAGCATTCCTCAAGTTTCAAGATGTTTATAGTCTTCAAATTCGGGTTCTTCTAAAATTACGAACGCTGCTGTATCAAAAAGTAAGTTCGTTTGTAGCGCAACACGTCTTTATAAATGAGATAATTGTTTCAAAAACTTCTGTAAAAGTTTATACATAGCTTAGGGAATTTCTTTTCTAAGCATTTATGCAATTCAAAGCATAAGATGATAAAACAAATGTCTAATCATTTATCATTTACAAAATGTATAAACACAATAATAAAACACGTTTGGAGAAATCTAAACGCCCTATTCATTGGGCAAAAAGAAAAATCATCCTAATTATTACGGCATTTATGATCGGAATGTCAAACGGAATGAACGTGGGAGATAATACGATTAACGGAAATCAAAATCACACGGAGCAACAACATAAAAAAGATTGATCTGATTGCTTTTAAGTACCTTGTGCAACACAGGTTTAGCCGGATTTCGGCGATAATTTTTAATTTTAACTCAATCTTGCATTTGGTTCAATTTCAATAATCCAAAAATTAAATGGTATTGTAGTCCAAAGCACGAGCTGAGTCTGGGTGACGAAGTCAAACGGTCTAAAAATCCGATAGTGCGGATGTGTCAGCGGTTCGATGGCGGTTTTGCAAACCGTGCCCACAACAAGGAGTATTTACAATAGGATAAAAAGAAGAAAGCCATTCGTGATGAATGGCTTTCTTATGTGAAAAAAGTAATTGTAGCGATAGCTTATAAATTTAAAAACGATACGCTTTTTATTTGTTGGGCTTTATTAAATGTACATTGCTGTAGCTTTTTTTAATTTCGATAAGATTTCGTTCTGCTTCAATTCGTGTTTTGAAATTCCCAACCCAAACTTTGTAGTTCGGAGTGAAGAATGTAATAGTGCCATCTATATCTCTGAATTCTTGCTTGAAATCATTCAATGTTTTTTTTGCTTTTTCGCTGTCTCCACTAAAAATTTGAATTTTATAATAGTCATTTACAGTGTTTGTAACATTTGTTTTTCTCTTTTCATTCAATAATTGTTCAAATTTAGAGTCTTGATTTACTCTGATGTTTCCGTCTTGAGCGTTTACATTGCAATAGGAAATAAATAAGGTAAGAGAGATAAAAAATGCTTTTCTAAGGGCTAAAATTCTCATAATGTGATTGTTTTTGTGCAAAAGTAATATTTAATGATTGATAGCAAATACTAAATGTTATTTAGAATTGATATAAATTGAAATTAAGACTATTTTAAGGTTTTGAGAATAGTTCTTAAGTCGTATTTTTGTCCGAGTTTTAAAATAAAGGATCAGTTTTTATAATTCAATTAGAAAAAACTGTGCCAATTTTTAGTAGATAATCATTATACTATATGAAAAAGGTGGGTAACCATAATTCGATCTCAAGGAAATTATTTTTTAGCATAGCTTTGATGCTATCTTTTTCCTTTACTTCATTTGCTCAAGAAGCTACTCCTGCGGCCGATGCTGCAGCTCCGGATGCTTCAGCTACTTCGCAAAGTGCAGACCCGGTAAAGGGTAAAGAGCTTTTTAACGCAAACTGTGCGGCATGTCACAAACTTGATGCTAAGGCAACAGGTCCTGCTCTTAGAGGGGTGTCTGCTAAATATGATGCTGCATGGCTTCATAAGTGGGTTCGTAATAGTTCAGACTTAATTAAATCTGGCGATGCTCAGGCTGTTAAGGTTTTTGAAGAAAACAATAAGGCTGTAATGTCTGCTTTTCCTCAATTGTCAGATGCTGATATTGATAATATCATTGCGTATACTTCAGAGCCAAAAGCAGAAACTCCTAAAGTTACAGGTGCTGAAGTTCCTGGTAAGCCTGCTGTAGACAGCGGAATTTCAAACAATATTATATTAGGTGCTTTGGCGCTTGTTATGGTTATTCTGGTTGTGATGTTATTTTTGGTAAACAAGGTTTTATCTAAAGTCGCAAAAGCAAACGGTATCGAGACAGCTCCAAAAACTCCAACAACTCCTATATGGAAAGCATTTGCCAGAAACCAGTTTTTGGTTTTAGTTACGGCAATATTCTTGCTTTTGGCGAGTGGTTATTTTGTATATGGATATTTAATGCAGATTGGTGTAGATCAGAATTATCAGCCTATTCAGCCTATTCATTTCTCGCATAAAATTCATGCCGGAGATAATGAAGTTAACTGTAAGTATTGTCACTCTGCTGCAAGAGTTAGTAAAAATGCTGGAATTCCTTCTTTGAATGTTTGTATGAACTGTCATAAGAATATTGGTGAAGTTGCTGAAACTACTGCTACTCCGGAATACAGTAAAGCATTCTATGATGAGCAAATCCAAAAATTATATACTGCAGTTGGTTGGGATAAAACAACTCAAAAATATACTGGAAAAACGCAACCTGTGAAATGGGTTCGTATTCATAATTTACCTGACTTCGTTTATTTTAATCACTCTCAACACGTAACTGTTGCTGGAATTGAATGTCAAACGTGTCACGGTCCGGTTCAAGAGTATGAAATTCAAAAACAATTTGCTCCATTAACAATGGGTTGGTGTATAGATTGCCATAGAAAAACGGATGTTAAAATGGAAGGCAATGAGTACTATACTAAAATTCATGATGAACTTTCTAAGAAATACGGTGTAGACAAATTGACTGCAGCGCAAATGGGAGGTTTAGAATGTGGTAAATGCCACTATTAATCAAATTATTAAGATTTTAATATTTATATATGTCATCAAACAAAAAATACTGGAAAAGTGTTGAAGAACTAGACAAAAATAGTTCTATTGTTGAGGCGCTTAAAAATAACGAATTTGTTGAAGAAATTCCTACTGATGAATTTTTAGGAAATAATGACGCTTTGTCATCTTCATCAACATCACGTCGTGATTTTTTAAAGTACGTTGGTTTTAGTACTGCGGCAGCTACGCTTGCAGCTTGCGAAGGTCCTGTGAACAAGTCAATACCTTATGTGCTTCAGCCGGAACAAATCATTCCTGGAGTGGCGGATTATTATGCAACTTCTGTTTTTGATGGATTTGATTTTGCTAATCTTTTGGTAAAAACTCGTGAAGGGCGTCCTATTAAAATAGATAATAATACTATTGCTGGAGCTAAGTTTAGTGCTAATGCAAGAATTCATGCGTCTATTCTGTCTTTATATGACAGTATGCGTTTGAAAGAACCAAAAATTGAAGGTAAAAATTCAACTTGGTCTGCTGTTGATTCTAAAATTAAATCAAGTATAGCTGATGCTGCTGCAAAAGGTGGTCAAGTAGTGCTTTTGACAAATACATTGGCTAGTCCGTCAACTGAAAAATTGATAGCTGAGTTTATCGGTAAAAATCCAAATGCTAAACATGTTGTTTATGATGCTGTATCTGAATCTGAAGCATTAGATGCTTTCGAAACTGTATACGGAGAAAGAGCTTTGGTTGATTATGATTTTTCTAAAGCGTCACTTATAGTTTCTGTTGGAGCTGATTTCCTTGGAGATTGGCAAGGTGGGGGATTTGATTCAGGTTATGCTAAAGGAAGAATTCCTAAAGCGGGAAAGATGTCACGTCATTTCCAATTAGAAGCAAACATGACTTTGTCTGGTGCTGCTGCTGATAAGCGTTTACCAATGTCTACGGCTAATCAAAAACAAGCATTAGTTCATATATATAATATTGTAACTGGTTCTTCTGTTGCTGTAAGTTTAGAAGATAAATTTAAAGCAGAAGTTACAAAAGCTGCTCAACAATTGAAAGCTGCTGGTTCAAAAGGAGTATTGGTATCGGGTATTCAAGATAAAAATGCTCAATTGTTAGTTTTAGCTATCAACCAAGTGTTGGCAAGTGAAGCTTTCAGTACTTCTGGAGTAAGACAAATCAGAAAAGGATCTGATGCAAAAGTTACTCAATTAATCAATGATATGAAAGCTGGAAGCGTTCATACTTTGATAATGAGTGGTGTTAATCCAGTTTATACTTTAGCAGATAGTGCTTCTTTTGTTGAAGGACTTAAAAAAGTAAAAACATCAGTAGTGTTTTCTTTAAAAGAAGATGAAACGGCTTTAGTAAGTACTATTGCGGCGGCTGTTCCTCATTATTTAGAATCATGGAATGATGTAAGTATCACAAAAGGTACTTACGGAATTACTCAACCAGCAATTCGCCCTCTTTTTACTACAAAACAATTTCAAGATGTCTTGTTGTCTTTAAACGGACTTACAGGTACATTTTACGATTATATTAAGGCTAATGCATCAACAATAATAGCTGGTTCTTCTTGGAACAAGGTTTTACATGATGGTGTTTATGTTGGAGTTGTTCCAACTGTATCTGCGGGTTCTGCTGATTATAGTGCTGCTGCAAATGCTTTAGCAAAATCAAAAGTATCTCAAGGATTGGAACTTGTTTTATATACTAAAACAGGTATGGGAGATGGACAGCAAGCGAATAACCCTTGGTTACAAGAGTTTCCTGATCCAATTACAAGAGTATCTTGGGATAATTATGTTACTGTTTCGAATGCTGATGCAAAGAAATATGAACTTTCTAATGAAATTGTAGCAAATGGGGGTCTAAACGGAAGTTATGCTACTATTACTACTGCCGATGGAATTAAATTAGAAAATGTTCCGGTAATAGTTCAACCAGGTCAAGCTGTTGGTACTATTGGTTTAGCATTAGGTTATGGTCGTAAAGCGGCTTTGAAAGAAGAAATGATGGTGGGTTTAAATGCCTACTCTTTATATAAGGGTTTTGATAATGTACAGTCTGTAACATTGGCGAAAGCTGGAGGAGAACATGAGTTTGCTTGTGTTCAAGGTCAGAAAACATTGATGGGAAGAGGCGATATTATAAAAGAAACTTCTTTAGAAATTTTCAATACAAAAGATGCTCACGTTTGGAATGAACAACCAATGGTTTCATTGGATCACAAACTGGTTGAAGCAACTAAGGTAGATTTATGGGATTCTTTTGATCGTTCAACAGGTCACCATTTTAATCTTTCTATTGACTTGAACGCTTGTACCGGTTGTGGTGCTTGTGTAATTGCTTGTCATGCAGAAAACAACGTTCCTGTTGTTGGAAAATCAGAAGTTAGAAGAAGTCGTGATATGCACTGGTTGCGTATTGACAGATATTATTCTTCTGAAAGTACTTTTGAAGGAGATAACGAAAGAAAAGAAAATATTGCAGGTTTGTCAAGTTCATTGTCTACATTTAATGAAATGGAAAAAGCGGGTGATAACCCACAAGTATCTTTTCAACCTGTAATGTGTCAACATTGTAATCATGCACCTTGTGAAACGGTTTGTCCAGTTGCTGCAACTTCACACTCTCGTCAAGGTCAAAACCACATGGCATATAACAGATGTGTTGGAACGCGTTATTGCGCTAACAACTGCCCGTATAAAGTGCGTCGTTTTAACTGGTTCTTGTACAACAAAAACAGTGAATTCGATTATCATATGAATGACGATTTAGGACGTATGGTATTGAATCCAGATGTTAATGTTCGTTCTCGTGGAGTTATGGAGAAATGTTCAATGTGTATTCAAATGACACAAGCGACAATTTTGAAAGCAAAAAGAGAAGGAAGAGCAATCGTTGATGGTGAATTCCAAACGGCATGTTCAAATGCTTGTTCTACTGGAGCAATGAAATTTGGTGATATAAATGATAAAGATGCGGAAGTGACTAAACTAGCTGCTGACGAAAGAATGTATCATTTATTGGAGCATGTTGGAACAAAACCAAATGTGATTTACCACGTTAAAGTTAGAAATACCTAGTAAAAAAATAATTAATTAAGAATCAATATAAAGGATTATGTCGTCTCACTACGAAGCAACCATTAGAAAACCCTTAGTTATAGGTGATAAATCTTATCACGATGTAACTGTAGATGTAGCTGCGCCTGTTGAAGGTAAAGCAAACAAACATTGGTGGATTGTATTTTCAATCGCATTAATAGCCTTCCTTTGGGGACTTGGCTGTATCATTTACACCGTATCTACAGGTATTGGAACATGGGGATTAAATAAAACTGTAGGATGGGCTTGGGATATCACGAACTTTGTTTGGTGGGTTGGTATTGGTCACGCAGGAACACTTATTTCGGCGGTATTATTACTTTTCCGTCAACGTTGGAGAATGGCAATTAACCGTTCTGCAGAAGCAATGACAATTTTCTCCGTTATTCAAGCAGGTTTATTTCCAATCATTCACATGGGACGTCCATGGTTAGCGTATTGGGTTTTACCAATTCCGAATCAATTTGGTTCTCTTTGGGTAAACTTTAACTCGCCATTACTTTGGGACGTATTTGCAATTTCAACGTATCTTTCGGTTTCATTAGTATTCTGGTGGACTGGTTTATTGCCTGATTTTGCCATGTTACGTGATAGAGCTATTACTCCTTTTAATAAAAGAGTGTATTCTATATTAAGTTTTGGATGGAGCGGTAGAGCAAAAGACTGGCAACGTTTTGAAGAAGTATCTTTAGTACTTGCAGGTTTAGCTACTCCACTTGTACTTTCAGTGCATACTATTGTATCGATGGACTTTGCTACCTCTGTTATTCCAGGATGGCATACTACAATCTTCCCTCCATACTTTGTTGCTGGAGCGGTTTTCTCAGGATTTGCAATGGTAAATACCTTGCTTATCATTATGAGAAAAGTATCTAATCTAGAAGCTTATATTACGATTCAACACATTGAGTTGATGAATATCGTTATCATGATTACAGGTTCTATTGTTGGGGTTGCCTACATAACTGAATTATTTGTTGCATGGTATTCTGGTGTGGAATACGAACAATATGCTTTCTTGAATAGAGCTACCGGACCTTACTGGTGGGCATATTGGTCAATGATGACTTGTAATGTTTTTTCTCCACAATTCATGTGGTTCAAAAAATTAAGAACAAGTATCATGTTCTCGTTTATAATTTCGATAGTTGTAAATATTGGAATGTGGTTTGAGAGGTTTGTAATTATCGTAACTTCGTTACACAGAGATTATTTACCATCTTCTTGGACAATGTTTTCACCTACATTTGTTGATATTGGAATTTTCATCGGAACAATAGGTTTCTTCTTTGTATTGTTCTTATTGTATTCAAGAACATTCCCTGTAATTGCGCAAGCAGAGGTAAAAACAATTTTGAAAGGAACTGGAGATAATTACAAAAGAGAAAGAGAAGCAAATAAAGATTCACATCATGAGTAATAAAGTAATATACGCCATTTATAATGACGATGATATATTGATGGATGCGGTTAAAAAAACCAGAGCAGCTCATCATCATATTGAAGAGGTTTTTACTCCATTCCCGGTTCACGGTTTGGATAAAGCTATGGGAATTGCACCTACAAGATTAGCTATTTGTGCTTTTCTTTATGGTTGTGTTGGAATCTCGGTAGCAACAGCTATGATGAATTATATTATGATTCAAGATTGGCCACAAGATATTGGTGGAAAACCAAGTTTTAGTTATATTGAAAACATGCCGGCTTTCGTTCCAATTATGTTTGAACTTACGGTATTTTTTGCGGCTCACTTAATGGTTATTACTTTTTATATGAGAAGTAAATTATGGCCTTTCAAAGAAGCAGAAAATCCAGATGTAAGAACTACAGATGACCATTTTTTAATGGAAGTTGCTGTAAATGATAATGAAGAAGAATTAGTTTCTTTTTTCCAAAGCACGGGAGCTGTAGAAGTTAAAGTAATAGAAAAGCATTAATTATAGATATGAAAAGCGTATATAAAATAACACTTTTATTTGGCATAACTATTTTAGTTTCATCTTGCCATAATAATGCGGAACCAAACTATCAGTATTTTCCAAATATGTATGAGTCAATAGGGTATGAAACTTATTCTGAATCAAATGCATTTAAAAACGGTAAAGAAGGTCAACTTCCAGCTGAAGGAACTATTAACAGAGGATTTGAACCTTTTGAATATGAAAATTCTACCGCTGGGTATGAGTTAGCAAAAGCGAATCTTAAATCTCCTTTGGATTCTTTAAGCAGAGACTCTGATAAAGGAAAAGAGCTTTTTGAAATCTATTGTACCAGTTGCCATGGTGCTTCTGGAAACGGTAAAGGAAAGCTTGTAGAAAGAGAAAAATTTCTGGGTGTTCCTAGTTATAAAGATAGAGTTATCACTGAAGGAAGTATTTTTCATGTTATAACTTATGGTTTAAATTCAATGGGTTCACATGCTAACCAATTGAGTGCCCATGAACGTTGGTTAGTTACTGACTATGTTCTAAAACTAAAAAGCGAATTATAATTGTTGAACAAACTGATCGTAATAGATATGTATACATTTTCAAGTAAATTAAAAACTTTTTCTTTCATCTTAATGGCTGTAGGTCTTTTAGGAATTGGATATGGTTTTTTAACTGCACCTAAAGATATTCAAGAAGTTGAAAAACTTCTTGCGGCCGAAAGTCATGGTGGTCATGGTGAAGCTAAACATGAAGCGACAACTGCTGCCGAACCATCGCATGAAGCTGTTGCTACCCATAGCGAAGCTACCGAAGAGAAAAAAACAGAAGAATCACATGAAGCTGTAGCTCCAACGGATGATACTACTAAAGTTGCTGAAGCAGCACATGCTGAGCCAGTTCACGCTGAAGCAGCTGTTAAAAAAGAAGGTCATGATGTTAGTGAAGAGGCGGAACATACGGAGCATTTGAATCATGTTTTACACCAACTACAAAACAAACCTTGGTCTGCTTTATACGTTGCTTGTATTTTCTTTATGCTTGTTTCTCTTGGAGTTTTAGTGTTTTATGCAATTCAACAAGTAGCTCAGGCTGGATGGTCTCCAGTATTATTTAGAGTTATGCAGGGTATAACATCTTATTTACCGGTTGGTTCTGTTATCTTTTTTGTTATTCTGATATTATGTGGTTTACATTTTAATCACATGTTTATATGGTTAGATCCTGAAGTTGTTGCAAATGATAAATTAATCGCTAATAAAACAGGTTATTTAAATTTTCCTTTTTGGATCGTTAGAGCTGCTATATTTTTGACTGGTTGGAGTTTATATCAATATTTTTCAAGAAAAAACTGTTTGGCGCAAGACGAAGCAAATGATGACTTATTTTACAAGAAAAACTTCAACATATCAGCGATGTTTTTAGTTTTCTTCATCGTGTCAGAATCTATAATGTCTTGGGATTGGATAATGTCCATTGATCCTCATTGGTTCAGTACATTATTTGGATGGTACGTATTTGCTAGCTTCTTTGTTAGTGGAGTTACTACTATTGCTTTAATTACTTTGTACCTAAAATCTAGAGGATATTTAGAGCATGTAAATACAAGTCACATACACGATTTAGCAAAATTCATGTTCGGATTAAGTGTTTTCTGGACGTATTTATGGTTCTCACAATTCATGTTGATATGGTATGCAAATATCCCTGAAGAGGTAACGTATTTTATTACCAGAATTGAATTGTATAATCTTCCATTCTTTGGTGCTGTTGTAATGAATTTTTTATTCCCTTTATTGATATTAATTAATACAGATTTCAAGAGAATTACTTGGGTACTAGTTATGGCAGGAATTGTAATATTAGCAGGTCATTATATTGATTTCTTTAATATGATTATGCCGGGAACTGTAGGAGACAGATGGTTTATTGGTGTACCAGAAATAGCATCCGTTCTTTTCTTCTTAGGATTATTTATTTATGTTGTTTTCACAGCGTTAACTAAAGCTCCTTTGTTAGCAAAAAGAAATCCTTTCATAGGAGAAAGTAAACATTTTCATTATTAATATTTAAAGAAAAAAACAGATGACAAGTTTGTTGGTAATTATAGTTTTAGTTTTATTAGCTGTTGCTTTATGGCAATTGACTAAAATATTCGACCTGACGCAAGTTGGATCTAATTCAGATAGCTCAGAAATAGCTACAGATAACGACAATAACGTTCAAGGTTATTTGATGTTTGGGTTTTTGGCTTTCATTTATATTTTTTCAATTTACGGATTGTTTAAATGGGGACCTCTTGTTCTTCATACGCCTGCTTCTGCACATGGTGGTGAAGTAGATAATTTGATGAATATTACATGGGTTCTTATCTTTATAGTTCAGGCTATAACTCAAGTTTTGTTGCATTATTTTGCTTTCAAATACAGAGGTAAAAAAGATCAAAAAGCACTTTATTTCGCAGATAATAATAAGTTAGAAGCTATTTGGAGTGTTATTCCGGCAGTAGTTTTAGCAGGATTGATTCTTTATGGTCTTTTTGCTTGGACAAATATTATGTTTGTTGATGAAGATGAGGATACTATAGTTATTGAATTGTATGCACAGCAGTTTAACTGGAAAGCTAGATATTCAGGTAATGATAATGTATTAGGGAAAGCTAATGTTAGATTTATTGAAGGTGCAAACGCTGTAGGTGTTGATTTAGCTGATCCATATTCACAAGATGATATTGTTGTAACAGAATTGCATATTCCTAAGGGTAAAAAGATTCTTTTCAAAATGCGTTCTCAAGATGTTTTGCATTCAGCGTACATGCCTCACTTTAGAGCACAAATGAACTGTGTTCCCGGTATGGTTACGCAATTCGCTTTTGAACCGATATACACTACAGCAGAATATAGAGAATTGCCATTTATGGTAGAAAAAGTGGCTAATATAAATGCTTTAAGATCTAAGAAAAGTATAGAATTAGTAGCTAAGGGCGAAACTGCTTTAGATCCTTACACGTTTGATTACTTATTGCTTTGTAATAAAATTTGTGGAGCTTCTCATTATAACATGCAAATGAAAATTATTGTAGATACACCTGAAGACTATAAAGCATGGTTGAAAGATAAAGCTACAATTGTAAGTGAAGTAAAAGCTGCTATGGCTGAACCTGCTGCTGCTGATGGAGCATCTGGTACAGATTCTACAAAAGCAAAAGATACTGCAGCAGTTGCCGTAACGGCCATGAAATAATTAATAAGAAAAATTTAAAGTAAACATATATGTCAGCAGAAGGTCACGATCACGCAATAGATCACGAACACGAACATCACCATAAAGACACTTTTATTACTAAATATATTTTTAGTATTGATCATAAAATGATTGCCAAACAATACCTAATTACGGGTATTATTATGGGGATTATTGGAGTAGGAATGTCTATGCTATTTAGAATGCAATTAGCATGGCCAGAAGAATCATTTAAAATTTTTAATATTTTACTTGGTGATAAATTTGCTCCTAACGGAGTGATGACAAATGATATTTATTTGGCTTTAGTTACTATACATGGAACCATAATGGTATTCTTTGTATTAACGGCAGCTTTAAGTGGTACTTTTAGTAACTTATTGATACCGCTTCAAATTGGTGCTCGTGATATGGCATCTGGTTTTATGAACATGATTTCGTATCATCTGTTTTTCTTATCCAGCATAATCATGGTTAGTTCTCTTTTTGTTGAAGCTGGACCTGCATCTGCAGGATGGACTATTTATCCACCCTTGAGTGCATTACCACAAGCTATCCCTGGTTCAGGTTTAGGAATGACATTATGGTTAGTTTCAATGGCTATCTTTATTGCATCTTCTTTAATGGGTTCTTTAAATTACGTTGTAACAGTAATTAATTTAAGAACTAAAGGGATGACTATGACTAGATTGCCTCTTACAATTTGGGCATTCTTTGTGACGGCAATTATTGGTATCGTTTCTTTCCCGGTTCTTTTATCAGCAGCATTATTGTTGATTTTTGATAGAAGTTTTGGAACTTCATTCTTCTTATCGGATATTTATATTGCTGGAGAAGTTTTACATTATCAAGGTGGTTCACCAGTATTGTTCGAACACTTATTTTGGTTCTTAGGACACCCTGAAGTTTATATCGTTTTACTACCTGCTTTGGGTATTACTTCGGAAGTTATTGCAACAAATTCACGTAAACCAATTTTTGGTTACAGAGCGATGATTATGTCAATTTTGGCAATTGCTTTCTTATCAACAATTGTTTGGGGTCACCATATGTTTATCTCGGGTATGAATCCATTTTTAGGTTCTGTATTTACCTTTACAACATTACTGATTGCTATTCCTTCAGCTGTAAAAGCGTTTAATTACATCACAACACTTTGGAAAGGTAACCTACAGTTGAACCCGGCTATGTTGTTTTCAATTGGTTTAGTTTCTACATTTATTACAGGTGGTTTAACAGGAATTATTCTTGGAGACAGTACACTTGATATTAATGTGCATGATACGTATTTCGTAGTAGCTCACTTTCACTTAGTAATGGGTATTTCTGCTCTTTACGGAATGTTTGCTGGTATTTACCACTGGTTCCCAAGAATGTTCGGAAGAATGTTAAACAAGAACCTTGGATATGTACACTTTTGGGTAACTGCAATCTGTGCTTATGGGGTTTTCTTTCCAATGCACTTTATCGGATTAGCTGGTTTACCAAGACGTTACTATACAAACACAAACTTCCCATTATTTGATGATTTGCAAAACGTAAACGTTTTGATTACTACATTTGCATTAATTGGTGGAGCTTTTCAATTGGTATTTTTGTACAACTTCTTTAGTAGTATTTTCTACGGTAAGAAAGCGGTTCAGAATCCATGGAAATCGAATACACTAGAATGGACAGCGCCGGTTGAACATATGCACGGTAACTGGCCAGGTGAAATTCCTCACGTATATCGTTGGCCTTATGACTACAGTAATCCTGCACACGATGTGGATTTTGTACCTCAAAACGTTCCAATGAAAGAAGGTGAAGAAGTTTTACACCACTAAAATATAAAGAAAAGCCTCTGCGAAAGTAGAGGCTTTTTTTATGGCGTTTTGGTATTACTCAGTCTTCGGAGTATTCTTTTAGATAGTAACTTTTTTAATTTTTATAGCATTTAAAATTTAAAATTTATAATTCAAAATTGCTTTGCTATCTTTGTTACATGAATGAAAATTTAGACCCAACATCAAACAGTTACAATTCGGAAGAACTTGATCTTGAAAAAAAATTAAGACCGCTTTCTTTTGATGATTTTGCAGGACAAGACCAAATATTAGAGAACTTGAAAGTTTTTGTTCAAGCTGCAAATCAACGAAATGAAGCACTTGATCATACGCTGTTTCACGGCCCTCCCGGTCTAGGAAAAACAACCTTAGCTAATATTCTTGCTAATGAATTACAAGTTGGCATCAAAATTACTTCTGGTCCAGTTTTAGACAAACCCGGAGATTTAGCAGGTTTATTGACTAACCTTGAAGAAAGGGACGTTTTGTTTATTGATGAAATTCATCGTTTGAGTCCCATAGTGGAAGAATATTTATATTCAGCAATGGAGGATTTCAAGATTGATATCATGATTGAATCAGGACCAAATGCAAGAACAGTTCAAATCAATCTAAATCCATTCACATTAATTGGAGCCACTACGCGTTCCGGTTTATTGACCGCTCCCATGAGAGCTCGTTTTGGAATATCTTCCCGTTTACAATATTATACCACAGAGTTGCTGACGACAATCGTGGAAAGAAGTGCTACTATATTTAAAATGCCAATATCAATGGAAGCAGCCATAGAAATTGCAGGTAGAAGCCGCGGAACACCACGTATCGCTAACGCATTGTTGCGTCGTGTGCGCGATTTTGCCCAGATAAAAGGGAATGGCACGATTGACATAGAAATTGCCCGTTACGCCTTAAAAGCACTTAATGTTGACGCGCATGGTTTGGATGAAATGGACAATAAAATTCTAACCACAATTATCGATAAATTCAAAGGGGGACCGGTTGGGCTAA
Organism: Flavobacterium glycogeni; assembly: GCF_048286775.1. Taxonomy (NCBI): domain Bacteria; kingdom Pseudomonadati; phylum Bacteroidota; class Flavobacteriia; order Flavobacteriales; family Flavobacteriaceae; genus Flavobacterium; species Flavobacterium glycogeni. The sequence goes on along the minus strand of NZ_JBLVPV010000003.1, from coordinate 63,846 downwards.
CAACTTTGGCGACAGCCGTATCCGAAAGCAGCGAAACAATCGAGGAAGTTTATGAGCCGTTTTTGATACAGGAAGGATTTATCATGAGAACACCAAGAGGTAGAGAAGTTACTGATAAAGCATATAAGCATTTAGGGAAAATAAATACAAACATTCAAGGCGGGCTTTTCTAATTTATTAGGGAAGTTAAAAGCTAGGAAGTTAAGAGTTAAGTGTGCAACTCATAACCCATAACTCCTAACGCATAACCTTTAACTCCTAACGCATCAACAATAAATTAAAATACACACAATTTATCAAATCCGAAGCGCAACGTCTCGGCTTTTTATCTTGTGGAATATCCAAAGCTGGTTTCTTGGAACAAGAAGCGCCACGTTTAGAAAACTGGTTGAAGAACAACAGAAACGGCCAAATGTCCTATATGGAAAACCATTTTGACAAGCGCCTAAATCCAACTTTACTGGTCGACGATGCTAAAAGTGTTGTTTCGCTGTTGTTAAATTATTATCCTGAAGAACTACAAAATCAGGATTCTTATAAAATTTCAAAATATGCGTATGGGCAGGATTATCATTTTGTAATTAAAGAAAAACTTAAAGAATTTTTATTCTCCATTCAATCAACAATTGGAGAAGTTTCTGGACGTGCCTTTGTGGACTCGGCTCCAGTACTCGATAAAGCTTGGGCTGCCAAAAGCGGTTTAGGTTGGATAGGCAAAAACAGTAATTTACTGACACAAAAAGTAGGTTCTTTTTACTTTATTGCGGAACTCATTATTGATTTAGATTTAGACTACGACAATCCTACAACGGATCATTGTGGAACTTGTACCGCTTGCATTGACGCTTGTCCTACGGAGGCAATAGTTGCGCCTTATGTGGTTGATGGCGGTAAATGCATTTCCTATTTCACGATTGAATTAAAAGAAAATATTCCTCAGGAGATGAAAGGCAAGTTTGATGACTGGGCTTTTGGTTGTGATGTATGTCAGGATGTGTGCCCTTGGAATAAGTTTTCAAAAGCGCACAATGAACCTTTATTTAACCCAAATTCGGCATTACTCTCCATGTCCAAAAAGGACTGGATAGAAATAACCGAAGAAACATTTAGGGCCGTATTTAAAAATTCGCCATTAAAAAGAGCAAAGTTTCAGGGGATAAAAAGGAATGTTGATTTTCTGGAATAACTTTAAAATTCAAAGCAAAATTGAGAGAATTGATTTCTTCTGATGATATATTTTAGTGCTGAAAAATATTTTTGTTATTTGAATGTATATTTTTTTTAACTTTATAACTCACTAAATGAATCAATTATGACGGTTAATCAAATTTTAAGCACTAAAGGAAAGGAAGTTCATTCAATACTTTCTACTATCACTGTATATGAAGCTTTGAAAGTGATGGGAGAAAAAAATGTTGGAGCAGTTTTAATAATTGAAGATAATGTTTTGAAAGGTATTTTATCTGAAAGAGATTATGCTCGAAAAATTGTTTTGAAAAACAAATCTTCAAAGGAAACTTTCGTTCATGAAATCATGGAAAAAGATGTGGTTACAGTAAAGCCATCGGATAATATTGACTATTGTATGGAATTAATGACCGCAAAAAGAATAAGACATTTGCCAGTTTCAGAACATGATGTGATTATAGGTATCGTCTCTATAGGTGATGTGGTAAAAGCGATAATCGAACTTCAAAAAAATACCATTCAATATTTGGATTCTTATATCAGCGGAAGCAAGGCATAAATTCAAAATTTAAATTAAGTATATAAATAGCTGCAAAATTAATGCAGCTATTTTTTTTATATAAATTAGGGAGGGACGATTTTTTGTAAAAGAGTAGGGTAAATGCTGACTTTTTAAATCAAGTCTTCTATCTTTGTAGACTAGAATAAAATCTAAAAACAATGGACAAAAATAGCAAAAGAAGAGAAGCATTATTATACCACGCAAAGCCAACTCCCGGTAAAATTCAAGTAGTTCCCACTAAGAAATATGCAACACAAAGAGATTTATCTTTAGCATATTCTCCTGGTGTAGCTGAGCCGTGTTTAGAAATCGCGAAAGACGTAAATAACGTTTATAAATATACCGCAAAAGGAAATTTAGTTGCCGTAATTACAAACGGAACTGCAGTCTTAGGATTGGGTGACATTGGTCCGGAAGCATCAAAACCAGTAATGGAAGGTAAAGGATTGTTGTTTAAGATTTTTGCTGATATTGATGTGTTTGACATCGAAATTGGAACTAAAGATATTGAAGAATTCATTCAAACGGTTAAAAATATAGCGCCAACTTTTGGAGGTATTAATCTGGAAGATATTAAAGCGCCTGAGTCTTTTGAAATTGAAAGACGATTGGTCGAGGAGTTAAATATTCCTGTGATGCACGATGATCAACATGGTACAGCTATCATATCATCGGCGGCATTGCTGAATGCTTTGGAATTAGCAGGTAAAAAAGCGGAAGATGTAAAAATGGTCGTTTCGGGTGCGGGTTCTGCTGCGCTTGCTTGTGCTAATTTATATGTTTTATTGGGTGTGAAATTAGAAAATATTTTGATGTTTAATAGTAAAGGCGTTTTGACAAAAGACAATCCGTCACTATCTGTTTTACAGCAAAAATATGCCCAAGACATAAAATCGATAAGTCTTGAAGAAGCATTAGTGGGTGCAGATCTTTTTTTAGGATTGTCATCAGGTGATATCATGACTCCAAAAATGTTGCTGGGAATGGCCGAAAATCCCATCGTTTTTGCGATGGCAAATCCAGATCCGGAAATAGATTATAATCTGGCAATTGCAACCCGAAAAGATGTTATTATGGCAACAGGACGTTCTGATTTTCCTAATCAGGTGAATAACGTTCTTGGATTCCCGTATATTTTTAGAGGTGCATTAGATGTTCGTGCAACCAAAATAAATGAGGCGATGAAAATGGCGGCAGTAAAAGCACTTGCTGCATTAGCAAAAGAATCGGTTCCGGAACAAGTGAATATTGCTTACGGAGCTACTAAGTTGGTTTTTGGAAAAGAATATATTATTCCTTCTCCGTTCGATCCTAGATTGATAACTGTTGTTGCACCAGCTGTTGCAAAAGCAGCTATGGATTCAGGAGTAGCATTAAATCCTATAACCGATTGGGAAAAGTATGAAGAAGAGCTTTTAGATCGTTTAGGGAATGATAATAAAATGGTTCGATTGATAGCTAATAGAGCTAAAATGGATCCTAAAAGAATTGTTTTTGCTGAGGCGGACCATTTAGATGTCCTTAAAGCAGCACAAATTGTATTAGAAGAAGGGATAGGTTTTCCTATTTTACTAGGAAACAAGGAAACTATTTTAGAATTAAAAGAAGAACTAGGTTTTTATGCTGATGTTCCGATTATAGATCCAAAAATTAAAGAAGAGGAAGCCAGAAGAAATAAGTTTGCCACAACGTATTGGACATCCAGACAAAGAAGAGGGATTTCATTATTGGATGCTCAGAAGTTAATGCGTGAAAGAAACTATTTCGCAGCCATGATGGTCAATGAAGGAGAAGTAGATGCATTGGTAACGGGATATTCCAGAAGTTATCCATCGGTAGTAAAACCTATATTACAGCTTATCGAAAAAGCGCCTGGTGCTTCTCTAGTTGCCACTACAAATATGATGATGACGGCTCGTGGGCCAATGTTTTTATCGGATACTGCTATAAATATTAATCCATCTGCGGATGATTTAGCTAAAATTGCCATCATGACTGCAAAAACAGCCAGGATGTTTGGAGTTGAGCCGGTAATTGCGATGATATCCTATTCGAATTTTGGGTCTTCAACGAATGAAAGCGCATCAAAAGTGAGAGAAGCGGTTGCTTATTTGCATAATAATCATCCTGAGATGATTATTGATGGTGAACTTCAAGCAGATTTTGCATTGAACCCTGAAATGTTAAAAGAAAAATTCCCTTTTTCTAAGCTAGCTGGAAAGAAAGTAAATACTTTAATTTTTCCTAATCTGGAATCGGCTAATATTACCTATAAATTATTGAAAGAATTGAATAAGGTAGACTCAATAGGACCTATTATGTTAGGAATGGGGAAACCGGTTCACATATTTCAATTAGGTGCAAGTGTTGAGGAAATGGTAAACATGGCTGCAATTGCGGTGATTGATGCGCAGGAGAAAGGAAAGAAAAAAGCAAATTTAATTTAGTTTAATAATTTGTAAATTATAAGCGAAGTTAAATTGATGAATATGATAAAATTATGTGCTATTTTTATTATATTTGATGATATATTTAAGAATTAATGATAGCACATTTACAAGGAAAATTAGTAGAGAAATCGCCCACGCAAATAATTATTGATTGTGGAGGAGTTGGTTATCATGTAAATATTTCTTTACATACTTATTCTTTGCTTCCAAATACGGATTTTATAAAAGTATATACGCATCTTCAAATAAAAGAGGATGCGCATACACTTTTTGGTTTTGTGGAAAAGTCAGAAAGAGAGATTTTCAAAATGTTGTTATCAGTCTCCGGAATAGGAGCGAGTATAGCAAGAACGATGCTTTCTTCATTAGACCCAAAACAAATTACTAATGCAATAGCATCTGGTGATGTGGTAACCATTCAATCTATAAAAGGGATAGGGAGCAAAACAGCGCAAAGAGTAATACTGGATTTGAAAGATAAGGTATTAAAATTGTATGATTTAGATGAAGTTTCTATGTCACAAAGCAATACAAATCGAGATGAGGCGTTATCAGCTTTGGAAGTTTTGGGATTTTTACGAAAATCTTCAGAAAGAGTTGTAGAAAAGATTGTCAAAGAAGACCCAGAGGCTTCAGTGGAATCAATCATCAAGAAAGCTTTAAAAAACTTATAGAGGTATTCAAGTAACACGAGTTGTATGCATAAAATTTGTATTTTTTTGCTTGTATTATTCTGTGGTTTTGCATCGCAAGCCCAAGTAAATCAAGCAGCTCAGGATACCGTTAAAACTGGATTTTCTACCGGAAAAGTCCAGTTAAAAAATCCAAAGAGTATTCTCTCGGCCTATACCTATGATCCAGTTACAGATAGGTATATCTACACTAATTCTGTTGATGGATTCTCTATCAATTATCCCATTATATTAACGCCAAAAGAATATGAAAAGTTGGTTTTGAAAGAATCAATGCGCGATTATTTCAAAAAAAAGGTGGATGCTATTGATGGGAAAAAAGAAGGCAGTGAAGAAGCAAAAAAAGACTTATTGCCAAGATATTATGTGAAATCAGGGCTTTTTGAATCTATTTTTGGAAGTAATACCATTGATGTAAAACCGACCGGATCTATAGAAATTGATTTAGGAATGCGGTATACAAAACAAGACAATCCCTCTTTTTCCCCCAGAAACAGGTCGAATCTTTCTTTCGATTTCGATCAAAGAATAAGTATGAGCTTGATGGGTAAAGTAGGAACGCGACTCAGTGTAAATGCCAATTACGATACGCAATCAACATTTGCTTTTCAAAACTTGATGAAGTTGGAATATGCACCTTCAGAAGACGATATTATCCAAAAAATAGAAGTTGGAAATGTAAGCATGCCCTTGAATAGTTCTTTGATTCGAGGAGCGCAAAGTTTATTTGGTGTAAAAACACAATTGCAATTTGGAAAAACGACCATTACCGGAGTTTTTTCAGAGCAAAAATCACAAACGAAAAGTTTAATTGCTCAAGGTGGAGGGACAATTCAGGATTTTGACATGTTTGCATTGGATTATGATAATGACAGACACTTTTTCTTATCCCAATATTTTAGAAATAGATACGATAAATCATTAAAAAACTATCCTTTTATAGACAGTAGAGTTCAAATTACCCGACTGGAGATTTGGGTGACCAACAAACAAAACAGATTGAATGTTGGTATCGGAAACACTAACAATAGTAACAATTTAAGAAATATTATTGCACTTCAGGATTTAGGGGAAGCGCAATTTACTGGAATACCAGATGATGAAGTTGTGGTTATAAATCCTTCGACAGGATTTTTTAATACTGTTCCAGTTGATTCCCCAACAGAGAATAGTAATAATAAATATGATCCTAAATTTATTGGACAGTCAGGTTCTTTTTTAACACAAAATATTAGGGAAATTGTTACTGCAAAATCAGGTTTTCTAAGGAATAATGATGGTGATAGTACTAATGATGCTTTTGAAGGAAGTGACTATTCTAAATTAGAAAATGCTCGAAAGCTAAATCCAAATGAATATACCTATAACCCACAATTAGGGTATATTTCATTACAACAGAGACTGGCTAATGACGAAGTTTTGGCGGTTGCCTACCAATATACAATCGGAGATCAAGTGTATCAAGTGGGTGAATTTGGAAATGACGGAGTAGATGCAACTGTGGTAACGGGTACTAGTCCTTCAAATCAAGCCATTATTTCTCAAAGTTTGATTTTGAAAATGCTGAAAAGTAATTTGACCAATGTTAAAAACCCTGTTTGGAACTTGATGATGAAAAACATCTATCAAATTCCGGGTGCTTATCAAGTAAAACAAGAAGATTTTAGATTTAACATTCTTTACACGGATCCTTCACCCTTAAATTATATTACTGAAGTTCCAGGAAGTCCTTTTCCGCCGAATCCATTACCTCAAAATGAAGTTGCCGAAACGCCTTTGTTGAAAGTGTTTAACTTGGATAAATTAAATTATAACAATGATCCTCAAGCTGGAGGTGATGGTTTTTTTGATTTTATTCCGGGCTTAACGATGGATGCTCAATACGGAAGAATCATTTTTACTACGAAAGAACCATTTGGAGAATTATTGTTTTCTAAATTATCAAATGGAGGTGAAAATTATAACAATGTTAGTTCTTATAATGAAAACCAAAAGAAATATGTGTTTCGTAGTATGTATCGAAATACACAATCTGGAGCTTTACAGGACAGTGATAAAAATAAATTTTTATTAAGAGGAAAATATAAATCATCTGGTGGAGACGGAATACCAATTGGTGCTTTAAATGTGCCGCAAGGTTCTGTTGTGGTTACTGCTGCAGGTAGAGTTTTAGTGGAAGGAATTGATTACAGTGTAAATTACCAATTAGGAAGAGTACAGATTTTAGATCCGTCACTTCTAGCCTCCAATACACCTATTGAAGTGTCTTTAGAAAACAATTCCGTTTTTGGTCTGCAGACCAGAAGGTTTATGGGCGTAAATGTGGAACATAAAATTTCCGATAATTTTTTGGTTGGAGGGACTTTTCTTAAAATGACCGAAAGACCATTTACTCAAAAATCCAGCTTTGGTCAGGAATCAGTTAACAATACTATTTTTGGATTCAATACTAATTTTTCAACTGAAGTTCCTTTCTTGACTCGATTGGTGAATAAGTTGCCAAATGTTGATACCGATGTGCCTTCTAATCTTTCCGTAAGAGGTGAAGTTGCTTTTTTGAGACCAGATTCTCCAAAAGCGGATCAATTTCAGGGGGAGTCTACCATTTATGTAGATGATTTTGAAGGTTCCCAATCGACCATTGATATGCGCTCTCCGTATGCTTGGAGTTTGGCGTCAACACCGGAAAGAAACGCCACGAGCACGTATGATTTCAATGGAGGTGCCAATGATTTAAGTTATGGGTTTAAAAGAGCCAAATTAGCTTGGTATTCAATTGACCCTATATTTTATACTCAAAAACCGGCAGGAATTTCAAATGAAGATTTGTCGTTCAACAATACCAGAAGAATTTTCAGTGAGGAATTGTATCCTTTGACGGATATTGCTCAAGGGCAATCACAAGTCGTTAATACATTAGATTTAAGTTATTATCCTTCTGATAGAGGACCTTATAATAACAGTTCAAATTCAGCGACAAATCCAAGTGATAATTTTGGTGGAATTATGCGGTCGTTAAATTCGACTAATTTCGAACAAGGAAATGTAGAGTATATCCAGTTTTGGGTGTTAGATCCTTATGTAGGAAACGGTCAGATACCACAATCCAATACGGGGAAAATTTATTTTAATTTAGGGGAAATATCTGAAGATGTTTTGAAGGATGGAAGAAAGCAATATGAAAATGGACTTGGGCCAGATCAGGTATTGGTAAACCCTCGACCGCTATGGGGAGATGTTCCAGCCTCTCAATCGTTGATTTATGCTTTTGACACTAATGCAGCAAATAGAACAAATCAAGATATTGGTCTGGATGGTTTGGTTAATGCCACTGAAGGATCAGTGTATACTAATTTTGCCTCAGAGTTAGATCCTGCGGCAGATGATTATACCTATTATTTGAATGCTTCAGGGGGAATTTTAGACCGATATAAAAGGTATAACGGTACTGATGGGAATTCGGCAGTTGATATTAATGATCCAAACAGAGGGTCGTCAACCGTTCCGGATGTTGAGGATATCAACAGAGACAATACTATGAATACCATCAATGCCTATTACGAATACAGTATTGAGGTTCAGCCAAACATGAATGTGGGGCAAAATTATATTACCGACATAAGAAATACGCAAGTGACTTTGCCGGATGGTTCGACTACTGATGCGAGATGGCTGCAATTTAAAATACCGGTTTCACAACCGGAGAACACAATAGGAAATATTTCTGATTTTAGATCCATACGCTTCATGAGGATGTTTATGACGGGCTTTAGTGAAGAAGTAACCGTTCGTTTTGGCGCACTGGATTTAGTAAGGGGAGAATGGAGAAGATACACCAATACGCTTGATCCTTTGGATACAGATGTTACTGATGACGATACTAATCTAGATGTTTTGGCTGTTAATGTTCAGGAAAATAATGAGAGATGTCCAGTAAATTATATTGTTCCTCCAGGTGTGCAACAAGAACAATTATACAACAACAATACGGTTATCAATCAAAATGAGCAGTCATTGGCGTTGAGAGTATCTGGAAACGGATTAGAACCGGAAGACTCCAGAGCCGTTTTTAAAAATGTGAGTATTGACATGCGTCAATTCAAGAAATTAAAAATGTTCTTGCATGCAGAATCATTGCCAAATGAAATTGTACTTCAAGACAATCAAATGGTTGGATTCATCCGTTTTGGAAATGACTTTACCCAGAATTTTTACCAAATAGAAATTCCTTTAAAGGTAAGTAAATTTGTTGGAGATTGCAGTAAATTGAGCGCTGAGGAAGTTTGGCCTGAAGAAAATGAGATTGATTTGTCATTGGCTTTATTGACTGAAATGAAGATTAGAGTTCCAAAAGATGCTTTGCCATTGGATGGGGTGTATTATCCGGATGACCACTTAGACATTTTTCCTAATGGTGATGGTAATACTGGCTTGAAGCTGGGAATTAGAGGAAACCCTAACTTTGGTTTAGTACGTACGCTGATGGTTGGTGTGAAAAATAGCGATCTGCGCGACGATATCAAAGGAGAAGTTTGGTTCAATGAACTTCGCTTAGCGGATATGGATAATCAAGGGGGAATGGCAGCTGTATTGAATGTAGATACAAATTTCGCAGATTTTGCCACGGTTTCTGCTTCAGGTAAAAAAAGCACCATTGGTTTTGGTACTTTAGAACAAGGGCCAAACGAAAGAAACCGTGAGGATACAGAACAATATAGTATTGTGACCAATGTAAATCTTGGTAAATTATTGCCTCCAAAATGGCAAATTAACCTGCCTTTTAATTATGCTATTGGTGAAGAGACCATAACTCCGGAATACGATCCTTTTAATCAGGATATAAAGTTAAAACAGTTATTGGATCATACCACTGATGAGGCCGAAAGAAAAAACATTAAAAATAGAGCTGTTGATTATACAAAACGCAAAAGCATAAATTTTATAGGGGTTAGAAAAGAGCGCGGTCCAGAGCAAAAACAACGTGTGTACGATCCGGAGAACTTTACTTTTTCCCAGTCTTTTAATGAAGTGGAAAGACATGATTTTGAAATTGAAGATTATGTAGACCAACAAGTAAATTCATCGGTGGATTATGCCTATACTTTTAAATCAAAATCAGTAGAGCCTTTCAAGAAGACAAAATTCATGAAAAAAAGTAGTTATTGGAAATTATTAAGTGATTTCAATTTTAATTATTTGCCTTCAAATATATCGTTTAATACTAATATCGTCAGACAATACAATCGTCAACAATTTAGACAGGTAGATGTGGAAGGAATTGGGCTGGATCCTTTGTATCGAAGAAATTTCGCTTTCAATTACCAGTATGGATTTAATTATAATTTGACTAAATCTTTGAAATTAAATTATACGGCTTCTTCCAGCAATATTGTGAAAAATTATTTGAATGAAAACAATGAACCTATCGATACTTTTACAATTTGGGATAGTTATTGGGATATTGGAGATCCAAATCAACACATGCAACAATTGGTTGTGAATTATGAAATTCCAATTAATAAAATTCCATTATTTAGCTTTGTTAAAGCCAATTATTCCTATACGGGAGACTACAGCTGGCAGCGTACTTCTAATGCATTGTCTCAAATAGAAATTGAAGGGAATAGTTACAATTTAGGGAACACCGTTCAAAATGCGAGTTCAAGCAATTTGAATGCAACTTTCAATATGGATATGTTGTACAAGTATTTAGGACTGGCAAAAAACACGAATAAAACGGTGCCAAAACCTAAAACAACTGCTCCAAAACCAGGTGAGAAAATAGTAAATACAAATGCTAATCAAGTACCAAAAAACAATGAATTCGTAGATGGTTTTATAGGTATTTTAACCAGTATTAAAAATATTCAGATGAACTATACCTATAACAGCGGTACGGTTTTACCGGGATACACGCCAAGTGTAGGGTTTCTTGGATCGTCAAGACCGTCATTAGGATTTATTTTTGGTAGTCAGGATGATGTGCGATATGAAGCTGCCAAAAATGGTTGGCTAACTAACTATCCTGATTTTAACCAAAATTTTTCTCAAGTGACCAATAAATTATTTAAAGCCACGGCAAATGTAGATTTGTTACCGGATTTAAAGATTGATCTGACATTAGACCGCGCTCATTCTGAAAATTTCTCAGAGCAGTATGATGTAACGGATGGTGTGTATAACCCTAGATCTCCTTATAATACGGGTATTTTTTCAATTTCTACAGTGTTGATAAAAACTTCATTTTCGACTAGTGATGAAAATTCATCGGTTGCTTTTGATGATTTTAGAATAAACAGACTTACGGTAGCAAATAGATTAGCAACACAACGTGGGATTGATATTAATAATCCTGGTAATTTGGACCCAGAAGGATTTCCATTAGGGTATGGGAAGAACAATCAAGCAGTATTGTTACCGGCATTTTTAGCGGCTTATTCAGGAGGAAATGCTTCAGATGTTTCGTTGGGAATTTTCAGAAATTTTCCAATGCCAAACTGGTCGATAAAATACAATGGTTTGATGCGTTATGGGCTGTTTAAAAAGAATTTCAAACGTTTCTCATTGCAACATAATTACAGGGCTTCTTATACGATAAATGCGTTTAGATCGAATTTTGAATATGACAAAGCACCAGGTGGAGTGGATGTGAGTGGTAACTTTTTCAATCAAACCATAATGTCAAATATTAACTTGGTAGAACAGTTTAACCCATTGTTAAGAATGGATTTTGAATTGAAAAGTTCGTTAAAAGTATTGGCCGAAATCAAAAAAGACAGAGCATTGTCAATGAGTTTTGATAATAATTTGTTGACTGAAGTTAAAGGGATAGAATATGTTATAGGATTGGGGTATCGTTTCAAAGACGTGATTTTCTCTTCCAGACTGGCTGATAGTCCAACAGGAATAATAAAAAGTGACATCAATTTGAAAGCAGATGTATCCTATAGAAACAATCAGACGATTGTGAGATATTTGGATTATGATAACAATCAATTAGCCGGAGGCCAGAATCTTTGGTCGTTAACAGTCAAGGCTGATTATTCGTTTAGTAAAAATCTAACGGCTATTTTCTATTATGATCACTCTTTTTCGAAAGCGGTAATTTCAACTTCTTTTCCGTTGACAAATATTCGTTCCGGAATCACACTTCGTTATAATTTTGGGAATTAATTTTTCGAAAAGGGAACAATTTTTGAATAGAAGATTATTACATTTGTGCCATAAAATTTAAATTATCAATAAATAATTATCAATTACAATTTATATGAACATACCAGTAAATTTAAAGTACACTAAAGATCACGAATGGGTTAGTATTGAGGGCGATATCGCAACAGTAGGAATCACTGATTTTGCACAAAAAGAATTAGGAGATATCGTTTATGTTGAGGTAGAAACTTTAGACCAGACTTTGGGTAAAGACGAGGTTTTTGGTACAGTGGAAGCAGTTAAAACTGTTTCTGATTTGTTTCTTCCATTAGCAGGTGAAATTATTGCCTTCAACGATGCTTTGGAAAGTACTCCGGAAAGTGTTAATTCTGATCCTTATGGAGCTGGATGGATGATCAAAATAAAAATGGCAAATATGGCAGAGGTAGATGATTTATTGTCTAGTGAATCTTACAAAGAGCTTATTGGTGCCTAAACAAATATTTTTTTTTGCGGCTTTATTATGGGCTGGAGTTATTGCTTTTTTTTGTTTAGTACAGTTGAATAATGTTCCGCTAGGGAATGTTTCAAATCTGGATAAATTGGTGCATGTCTTTTTTCATTTTGTTTTAACGATACTTTGTTTTTTATTTTTTCAAAAACGCACAAACGATATAAACAGTTTAAAACCCATAATAGTTTCTTTTCTGTTTTCCGTTTTTTTTGGAATAGGTATTGAAATTGCACAAGAATTATTAACCACTACCAGGCATGCAGATGTATTTGATGTTTTAGCAAATCTATCTGGTGCAACTTTAGGAGTAGCTTTTATTCTTTTATTTGATTTAAAAACAAAGGTCAGATAAAATTCAATTTAAATGGAGTCCCACTTTGGTGGGACTTTTCATTTTATAGCATTCGTAAGTGCTGATGTTTATTTAGTCTGATCTATAGTTAAGTTGGTCTTTCTTTTTAAAGCATATAAAAACTTCAGTTTTAGCGTTTAAAATAAAACAGTGAAATTTTATATTTAACTTATGTACATATAAAATGTATTTTTGTAAGACATAATCTACTCCAATTAAGAAATCAAAAGCGCATGAATATTAAGCAATATTTAGATTCTACCTATTTAAAAACGGCAGAACAAGCGGGACTCAGCGAAAAAGAAAATACTTTGGTAGTCAAAGGATTTATCCAAGAAGCAATCGAGGAACATTTTAAGCTTATTATGATTCGTCCTAATATGGTTTCTTTGGCGAAAAAAATGATTGTTGAAGCAAATTCAGTTGTGTCAATAGGAACTGTAATTGATTTTCCGGAAGGGAAATCTTCGTTAGAAAATAAACGTAGCGAAGCTCTTCAGGCGATACATGATGGTGCCGATGATTTAGATTTTGTATGCAATTATGAAGCTTTCAAAAGAGGAGAAATAGCCTTGGTAAAAGAAGAAATTCTGAAATGTACCCAATTAGGTTTAGATAATAATAAGGTTGTAAAGTGGATTATTGAAGTGGCGGCTCTAAGTGATAAGGAAATTATCCAGTTGTCAAGTTTGATAAAAAATGTAATAGTTTCTAATTTCAAACAAGAACTTTTCGCTTCGGTTTTTGTGAAGTCCTCGACTGGATTTTATAAAACAGAAAATAATTTACCAAACGGAGCCACAATTCCCTCGATACTGATGATGCTTGAAAACGCATCGCCCCTTCCGGTGAAAGCTGCAGGAGGCGTAAGAACTTATGAAGAAGCGGTTAAGATGATTCAATTAGGAGTAAAAAGAATAGGCACTTCAGGTGCGAAAAGTATTGCTAACGGACAAAATTCACATAATGAATATTAAATTCACAAAAATTAGAAACATAAAAAAAGGGGTGTTGGCTTTCTTTTTATTTTCGTATTCCTTTTTTGCCTATTCCCAAGATTTAAATAATAGTTTGGTGCAATCTGGCAATTCGGCGGAGCGATTTCCTGTTTTTCCTGATTGTGTAAATTTACAATCGAAAGTGTTAGAAAACTGTTTTTACAATCAAGTTCAGGATTTTGTTTTCCAAAATTTTCAAGTTCCGGATAATTTAAAACAAAATAATTTTCAAGGGAATGTAAAAGTCCTTTTTGAAGTAGACAGCAATGGTGTTTTTAAAGTGATTTATGTTGATGCTGTTGATGAGGCATTGATAAAAGAAACAAAAAGGGTTTTTGAGACATTTCCAAAAATAGAACCGTCAACGTATAACGGAAAACCAACCTACTCCAAATTTACCATAACTATTGCGATACCTTTAAAAAGTAGGGAAGAACTTGAAACTGAAGCTTTGGCGAAAGCCGAAATTGTTTCAAATAATAAACCTAAACGTACTGAATTGGATAGTATTGTATATAAAAAATTTACTAATCCGGAGTTTGAAAGCCATTTGAATATTCCTTTTTCCCATAGTTATTACGCGCAGTTTGATGGTTCCTTAAATCAAGTGGGAAGTAATAATCATACGGCATCTAAACCATATACCTATGCTGAAGTTTCGAAATATTATGATTTGAATGTAGTTAATGAAAAGATAAAAAAGAAAGCTTCAGGTTGGTGGGCAAGAAAATTATGGAATGAGAGTACGGTTGAAATCCAGGGCGAAGGATATTGGTTTACACTAAATCCTATACTTGATTTGCAGGTTGGGAAAGCTTCTAAAACGGAGGCGTCTTATACATACGTAAACACACGCGGAATCAATTTTAGAGGAGGTTTGGGCAAAATGCTGAATTTCACCACAACTGTTTTTGAGAGTCAGGGACGTTTTGCGGATTACTTCAATCGTTATGCAGCATCTATCAAGCCTGCAGGGGGAAATCCTGCTATTATTCCGGGGATAGGAATTGCAAAAGATTTCAAAACGGATGCCTATGATTTTCCTTCGGCGGAAGCCAATTTGACTTTTACACCTAGTAAATACATTGATTTGCAATTGGGTTATGGCAGAAATTTTATTGGGGACGGATACCGTTCTTTGTTAGAAAATGATGGCGCCAGTCCATATCCTTATTTTAAATTGAATACTAATTTTTGGAAAATTAAATATACCAATACGTACATGTGGCTCAAAGATGTTCGTCCTGAGGTGACATTAGAAAGAACGTATGCTACAAAATTTATGGCAAATCATTATTTGAGTTGGAATGTTTCGAATAAACTGAATCTTGGTTTCTTCGAATCGGTGATTTGGACCAATACGAATGACAGAGGATTTGATGTTAATTTTGTGAATCCAATTATATTTTATCGTTCGGTTGAATTCGCTTCTTCGGCAAGAAGTGGAAATGCTGTTTTAGGATTGACTTTTAAGTACAAATGGGATAATCAAATTAATTTTTACGGACAGTTTATTCTGGATGAATTTTCTCTTGGAGACATCAAAGAAGGAGATAATAGTTGGAGAAATAAGTACGGTTATCAGTTAGGAGTTAAGTACTACAATGCTTTCAAAGTAGATAATTTACTATTACAATTAGAATACAATCACGTGCGTCCTTATGTGTATTCCCATAGTATGCCAATCACAAATTATGCCCATAACAATCAGAGTATAGGACATCAATGGGGAGGAAATTTCAAGGAATTCATTGCTATAGCGCGCTATCATAAAGGAAGGCTTTTTGCTGATGCAAAAGTTACTGTGGGGACTCGAGGACTGGATTTTGACACCGCCGAAGACAGCTTTAATTACGGAGGGAATATCTATAAAGATTACGATGAAAAAAGACCGTTTGATAGTGGTGTAAAAGTGGGACAGGGAAATAAAACGGCTATTTTTATTGCTGATTTTCAAGGTGGTTATTTAGTGAATCCGTCGACGAATCTGAAGCTTTTTGGTAGTTATATTTACAGAAGTTTTGATCCTACAAAAAACACCGAGACAACTTTCACTGAAAGTACTAATTGGTTTACTTTAGGACTGAGAGCTGATATTTTTAATTGGTATTTTGATTATTAATCTTTTTGTGAATTGTTTTTTGTCAAATCCCTTTTGATACACTACTTTTGCAAAAGTTTTTAAAAACAAACAAACTCTAGTATTGAACGCAACACAAAATACATTTTCATTAAAATCCATTTATATTGATTTCCGAGAGATCACTAAGGCACGTTTAGCTATTAGTGTTGTCTTTTCGTCTATTGCGGGATTTATGCTGGGGATTTATGATTTGCATTCATTAGATTGGATGGTTTTATTAAAATTGGCAGTTGGTGGCTATTGTATGGTGGGAGCATCAAATGCTTTTAATCAAGTTATCGAAAAAGATCTTGATGCTTTGATGGATAGAACGAAAAATCGTCCCGTTCCAGCTGGCAGAATGTCTCAGGCTATGGCTTTGATTATTGCGAGTCTTTTAACGATTGTTGGAATTGCATTGCTTTATACAATCAATCCAAAAACCGCTATGTTTGGCGCCGTTTCGATATTTTTGTATACAAGTGTTTATACTCCTTTGAAAACGATGACTTCATTGTCTGTTTTTGTCGGAGCTTTTCCTGGAGCAATTCCTTTTATGTTGGGTTGGGTTGCGGCAACGGGAGAATTTGGAATAGAAGCAGGAACCTTGTTTTTAATCCAGTTTTTTTGGCAATTCCCACATTTTTGGGCTATTGGATGGTTTTTGTATGAAGATTATGAAAAAGCAGGTTTCTTTATGTTGCCTACAGGTAAAAAAGACAAAGGAACAGCCTTGCAGATTATATTATATACGGTTTGGTTAATTTTAGCGTCACTTTTACCGGTTTTGGGTTATACTGGGCGTTTGTACATAACGCCAGTTGCTGCAATTGTTGTATTTTTACTGGGCTTATGGATGCTTTTTTATGCTGTTCGATTATACAAATTAAGAACTGCAAAAGCAGCAAGAACATTAATGTTAGTTAGTGTTTCTTATATTACATTGTTACAATTGGTTTATATATTTGATAAATTTTTAAGATAGTTATGGAGATGATAATGACAACTGAGGAACAAAAATCCAGAACGGCAAGATCCTATAAATTGATTTTGTTGTTTGCAATGGTAAGTATGACCATGATGTTTGCAGGACTTACGAGTGCTTTTGTAGTGAGTAAATCCAGAGCAGACTGGTTGAAGGATTTTCAATTACCAATAGCGTTTTATTACAGTACTGTTGCAATAATAGGATGTAGTGTTACTTTTCATTTGGCTAAAAAAGCGATTCAGAAAAACGATCAAAGTAAAACGACAATTTTTCTTTTGACTACATTAGTTCTGGGAATATTGTTTGTAATTTTACAGTTCGTAGGATTTGGACAAATAGTGGATAATGGGTATTATTTCACGGGAAGTGGAAGCTCAATAACCACGACTTTTTTATACGTTGTTACGGTTGTGCACTTGATTCACCTTGCTGGTGGCGTGATTTCACTTCTAATTATAATTTATAATCATTTTAAACAAAAATACAATTCATCTCAAACCCTTGGAATTGAACTAGGTGCAATGTACTGGCACTTTCTTGACTTATTATGGGTTTATTTGTTTTTGTTTTTATATTTCTTTAAATAAGAAAAAAACGTAAATTTGGGAACTTTTTAACGAATAACTTTTATGGAAGCGACAGTTACTACTGCAAATAGTGAAGAAAAAACTTGGGGAGGCGGCAATGAGCCAATGGGAGCAAGTTATGGCAAATTAATGATGTGGTTTTTTATCGTATCAGATGCTTTAACGTTCTCTGGATTTCTGGCGGCGTATGGTTTTTCTCGATTTAAATTTATTGAAACTTGGCCGTTGGCCGATGAAGTGTTTACTCACTTCCCATTTATGCATGGAGTATCTGCTCCGATGTATTATGTGGCATTGATGACTTTTATTTTGATTTTTTCATCTGTAACAATGGTTTTGGCCGTTGATGCAGGTCATCAAATGAAAAAAAATAAAGTAGTTCTTTACATGTTCTTAACCATTATCGGTGGTTTGATTTTCGTAGGATCTCAAGCATGGGAATGGAAAAACTTTATTAAAGGAGAATACGGTGCTATTGAAACAAAAGGAGGTAGTTTACTTCAGTTTGTTGATAAAGACGGACACCGTGTAGCTTTAGCTGATTTTGCGGCTATTTTACCTGAAGAAAGAGAACAATTGACAAGAAGTAGTGCGAATTGGTTTATGGATGAGTCAAGTTTGCCTTCTTATTCAGTTGCCGAAGTTCAAGCGGGTTTCAAAGCACATCCTGAACTTTTAATCAGAACTGAGGTAATAACCAAAGAGAAGAAAAAAACAATTCTTTCAAGACAAGAGTCTGAAGCAAGATTGAGCCAAGCGCATTATGTTGTTGAAGGCGCAAACTTGGTAAGAAACGAATACGGAAGTAAATTATTTGCTGACTTCTTTTTCTTTATCACTGGATTTCACGGATTCCACGTTTTTTCTGGAGTAATCATAAATATTATCATATTTTTCAATGTGTTAATTGGAACTTATGAAAAAAGAAAAAGTTATGAAATGGTAGAAAAAGTGGGTCTTTATTGGCACTTTGTCGATTTAGTTTGGGTATTTGTATTTACAGTTTTCTATCTAGTTTAATTTTCAAAAGTAATTATCATGTCACACGAACACGTATCTAATATAGGTAGAATCTGGAAAGTTTTCGGAATATTATCTGCCGTTACAGTAGTAGAAGTTTATTTGGGTATTTTGAAACCGGATTTTCTTTTCATGAATGATTTTTTAAGTATGAATTTACTTAATTGGATATTCTATGCTCTTACTATTTTTAAAGCCTATTACATTGTATATGCATTTATGCACATGGAAGGTGAAAAAAGTTCTTTAAGAAGTGCAGTTGTTTTTCCAGTAATTTTTCTGATATTATATTTACTCTTCATTCTTTTGACAGAAGGGGATTATATTTATGAGGTTTTTAAAAATTCTACCATTAAATGGAATTTTTAACAAGATATTAATTCAATAAAAGGGTACGCATTGCGTACCTTTTTTTATTTTTGTACTTTAATAGTATTATTACAATGAAAAAAAATAGTGTTCTTTTCGTTCTTTTTATTTTGCCTATAGTTGCCTACCTTTTTTTTGCTTCGGGTGTGAACGGGTTTACTAAATTACCAACAATAACTCCTAATACCGCTGATTTAGGTAATTGGCAATCTTTAGATGGTCAAAAAGTTAGTTTGAATGGCAAAGTAACGATTCTTGGTTTTATGGGTACCGAACTTTTAAAAAACAGAGGAAATCTTTTCAATTTAAATCAAAAAATTTATCAAAGGTATCATGAGTTCAAAGATGTTCAGTTTGTGATGATTTGTCCAACTGGAACTGAAAAAGATGCTAAAAAAGTGGTCGATGCTTTAGGTGCTTTTACGGATGTTGCCCAGTGGCGCTTTGTATTTGCATCAACGGAAAATATTAATACCTATTATGCTCAATTAAAATTGGTAGAGAAATTAGATGAGAATTCAGGTACGCCAAAAGTCTACATCATTGATAAAAAACGAAATCTTCGAGGTCGAAAACTAGTGAAAGATACTAAAGAGGGGTATGATACATTTCATCCAGCGGAGTTGAGTAACGAAATGCTTGATGATTTTAAAGTCATTCTTTACGAATATCGTGCAGCTCTTAAAAAGAATAATAACGCCACCAGAAAAATTTAATGTTTTATGTTTAAAAATAAATCATACATAGGAATCTCTTTTATTATTTTGATTTTCGGCATTTACGCTGTTCCAAAAATAGTAGAGAGAATTAAAAACGATAAAGTAGTTCAAGGGGATAGACTGGACAGTGTTAATCCTGCAATTGCAGAAGAAGGACAATTAATTAAAATAGGACCTGCGCCTAAATTCGAATTAATAAATCAAGACAATAAGAAGATTACTAATGAAATCTACAAAGGGAAAGTGTATGTCTTGGAATTTTTCTTTACTACCTGTCCTACCATTTGTCCAAAAATGAATGAAAGTATGTTAGTTTTAGAAAAGAGTTTTTTTGGTAATCCTAATTTTGGAATTGTCTCTATTACTATTGATCCGGAACACGACACTCCACAAGTGTTAAAAGAGCACGCAAATCTTTTGGGAGTAAAATCCTCTAATTGGAATTTTTTAACCGGAGACAAAGCCTATATTTTTAATTTAGCCAATAAAGGGTTTAATCTTTATGCGGGTGAAAATAAAAAAGTTGCAGGTGGTTTCGAGCATTCAGGATTGTTTGCCTTGATTGATAAAAATGGAAATATCCGATGTAGAAACGATGATTTTGGAAATCCAATTTTATATTATGATGGTTTAGATAAAAAAGGGGTAAGAAACATTCAGCAAGATATTAATATTTTATTAGAAGAATAATAATGGAAAACATTTCGTTAGAACAAAAATTCAGCAAGCTCATCATTGCAGTTTCGATTTTAATACCAGTTGTGGTTGCCATACTTTTTGGAGTAAAACTAAAAGATTTTGGATATAATGTCGAGCCACTTTCTTTTTTGCCACCAATCTATGCGACTACCAATGGAATTACAGCGATAATTTTAATCGGTGCAGTTATAGCTATTAAAAATGGTAAAAGAAAACTTCATGAAAGGTTGATGACTTCGGCGATTGCTTTGTCTGTTGCTTTTCTTGTCATGTATGTTGCGTATCATATGACTTCTGATTCAACAAAATTTGGAGGTGAAGGAACAATTCGATACGTTTATTTCTTTATATTAATTACGCATATTGTTTTATCAATTGCCATTATTCCAATGGTTTTAATAACGTATGTTAGAGCATTGTCGCAAAAATTTGATACCCATAAAAAAATTGCAAAAATTACTTTTCCAATTTGGTTGTATGTTGCCGTAACCGGAGTAGTTGTTTATTTAATGATTTCACCATATTATGTATAGTAGAAAAATAATTAACAATTGGCAATTGGCAATTGGCCAATTAGAAATAAGCAATTGGCAAATTGGAAATAGCGCATTAGTAAAAAGCTCAAAAAGAGTTTTTAATCATTGCTTATTGCTTATTGCCCTTTGTTTATTTTCGCAATCTGCAAATGCGCAATGTGCCATGTGTCGCGCCGCATTGACCAGTGAAGGTAATACAACGAAAGCTGCAGCGGTAAATGACGGAATTGTTTACTTAATGGTAATTCCATATCTGCTTGTCGCAGGAATTGGTTATGCCATTTATCGAATGAAAAAGAAGAAATCCTAAGGGTTAAAAATTTCAAAAAACAAATCTCTCCAAACTCCATTTTATCAGAATGGCTCCCTTCCCTTTGGGGAGGGTTGGGGAGGGGACTTTTATTTCAATCCATCTACGGATACATTCACGGTCCCTTTTACTTTTATAAAGGCAATAATAGCTTGATTTGTCAATTGGATTTTTTGAAATTGAATCTCCTCCATTTTTCCATTTACAAAAACACCTTGCATAGGAGAATAGTTTTTTAAATAAGTCATCATGCTTTTTTGACCTTCTTCAAGATTTGGTTTTATGGAGTAGCGACAACTTTGCTCTATTTTTCTTAAAATGAGTCCTTGCGCTAACCAATTAGCGGTTCGCATTAATTTATTTTTTGTGTCTAAAGCATAATCTAATTCATCAAAATAGACTTCTTTGGTTTTGTCGTTGTATTGTGGAAAACCGGCTAAATAGATGGTTCCATTTACAGATCCCAATACATCTAATGCGATTATCATTTTCCCGTTTTTGTGCCAAATAGCAACATTCTGAACTTTTACTTTCTTGGATCCTGAACCAAATTCTTGTCCGGAAAAATTCTTGGTCATCAGTTTTGAAGCTTCCAGATAGGTAGAAACTGCAACAATGTTTGCGGTGATTTCCTGAGGTATTTTGGAGACAGGTTTTAAAATAATTTTGCTGGCATTGAATTTAGATTCGGGTTGCTGTCCTATTAATGTTTCCATGTTGCATTTCATTCCCATTTCCAGTACAAAAGTGTCATTTTTGAGTTTGGCATTGGTGGAATAAATTTCAATAGGAACAATTCGAAGCCAGCTTTCATAAGTATCACTCATTTGAAAAGGAACACAAATTTTCTCTAATGCAGCCAAAACATTTGGTTTGAAATCCATTGACTTAGCAATGGCATCATCAATTTTCTTTTCTATTTTTGATTTGAAAAGCTTTATTCCTGGATTGATAAGATAGGTTACAGGCACATTTTTTCCAAAAACGGTCATCGTAGGACTTTCATTCCAATCCAATGATTTTAGTTCCGTTTTAGTATTCATTTTCCAATTGGTCAAACCTACATCACTCAGTAAAGTTACCACGCCATCAAGATTAAATTCTTTAGTGTTGTATAGGTCGACTCCCATTTTCTTTGTCCCAATCCTGTATTTTACGATAGCCTTCAAAGGTAAGACCGTTCTGATTTTTTGACTATTAGCTCCGTTGTCATTTTTGATTGTGATTGGCGCTAATTTCCAAATCTTCATTTCAATATCATCATCTTCAATAGTGTTGTCTTCATAGATCAAACCATTCAGGAGTGAGTTCGTTTGATTTTCGATATCCTTCAGTTTTACGCTGATTGGTAAATTGATAAAGGAAGGAGTGTTTTCGTAAACTAAAGGAATGGCATCGTCTGGTTCTGGTTTTAAAGTAGCTATTTTATTGGTTGTAGAACAGCTTGTAATCAATGCTATAGACAGAATTATAAGTAGGGATGAAAAATATTTATGCATTTTATTTTAGTTTGATGAGGCAAAATTAGTAAAACAATTCTTTTTTAGGATTAATGTGTAACATTTTCACAACAATTAAGTCTTATGATTAAATTCCTGATAAAGGTATTAACGTTTTCTTATTACAATTTCTTTTAGAGAAGAATTAATATTGTTTTAAAATTAACATAATTATGATTGAAATTAAAGATTTGCATAAATCCTATAAAATGGGGAGTTCCGAATTACATGTGTTAAAAGGAATTAATTTCAACATTAAAGAAGGGGAATTAGTGGCTATTATGGGGTCTTCCGGTTCAGGAAAATCTACACTGCTTAATATCCTTGGAATACTTGATGAAGCTGATTCTGGGAATTATATTTTGGATAGTGTGCCTATTAAAAATCTCAACGAGACAATCGCTTCAAGATATCGCAACAAATTTTTAGGTTTTGTTTTTCAATCTTTCAATTTGATTAATTATAAAAGCGCTTTGGATAATGTGGCGATGCCATTGTATTATCAGGGTATAAAAAGGAAAGAACGCAATGAAATTGCGATGAACTTTTTGGAGAAAGTAGGTTTGTCCTCGCATTCACATCACTTACCAAATGAACTTTCCGGTGGACAAAAACAACGTGTTGCCATTGCAAGAGCACTGGCATCAAATCCCAAAGTATTATTGGCCGATGAGCCTACAGGAGCTTTGGATACCAAAACATCTTATGAGGTTATGGAGTTGATACAAGGGATTAATGACGAAGGAAAAACCATTTTGATTGTAACGCACGAGCCTGATATTGCTGCCATGTGCAAAAGAAATGTTGTTTTAAAAGATGGTTTGATCATTGATGATAAATTAGTGGAACAAGTTAGAGCTTCTTCTTATAAAGATGGTTTGATTATCGATAATAAATTAGTAGAACAAGTAAGAGCATCCGCTTATGTTTAATGTAGAACGCTGGCAGGAAATTTTTGAGGCAATTGCCAAGAACAAACTGAGAACTTTTCTCACGGGAATTTCTGTGGCTTCTGGGATTTTCATATTAGTTATTCTTTTGGGTGTGGGCAAAGGACTTCAAAACGGGATTGAAAAACAGTTTGAACGTGATGCTGATGGTATAATTGAAATTTGGACAGGAACCACTGCCAAAGAATATAAAGGATTGAATCCTGGGAGACAAATTCAATTTCGCAATAGTGATTATGATATTTCAGTGCAAAAATTCGGAGATTTATTAGATAAAAAAGCGGCTACCTACAGTTTTTGGAATGGCGTAATTGTTTATGGTAAAGAAACTGGGAATTATCAATATAGAGGTGTTTATCCAGATTATCAAGCCATTGAAAATGCAACAATCGTTAATGGAAGATTCATTAATAATAATGATTTGGTAAGCAGTGAAAAAGTTGCAGCCATTGGACAAAAAGTAAAATTGGATTTATTTAAAGACAAAAATCCTATTGGAGAGCAAATTGTAATTAACAATATCAATTTTAAAGTGGTTGGTGTTTTTACAGATCCAGCTGGAGAAAGAGAAGAATCGAGAGTGTATCTGCCAATAACGACCACACAAAAAGCTTTTGGGATTGGGGACAGAATTAGCAATTTGTCTTTTACACTAACAAAAAAGGCTACTTATGAAGAAGCTTTAGCGCAATCAAATAAGTTTACAAAGGAATTAGATCAATTGTTAAAAAGTAAAAATACAATTGCACCGGATGATGAAAGTGCTATAGGAATTAATAATTCCATAAAAAATGCAAAACAGTT
The DNA here is from genome assembly GCF_048286775.1 of Flavobacterium glycogeni. NCBI lineage: Bacteria > Pseudomonadati > Bacteroidota > Flavobacteriia > Flavobacteriales > Flavobacteriaceae > Flavobacterium > Flavobacterium glycogeni. Next base: position 39,335 of record NZ_JBLVPV010000003.1, on the reverse strand, counting down.
TTATGATTTAAATCTGTATATCCGATTGTTTTTTTGGTGGGTTGGAATTTGTACCATAATAGCAGGAGTAGTTGGGGTAAGTAACATTATGTTGATTATTGTAAAAGAAAGAACTAAAGAAATTGGTATTAGAAAAGCACTTGGTGCATCTCCTATTTCTATCATCGGAATGATTTTGCATGAATCCATTTTCATTACGACAATAGCAGGATTTGTGGGGCTTTTATCAAGTTTGTTGTTGTTGGAATTAGTAGGTCCGCTAGTATCAAGTGATTATTTCTTGAATCCCGAAGTTGATTTTAGTATCGCTTTAACCACCTTGATATTATTAGTTGTTGCTGGTGCTTTAGCTGGATTTTTTCCGGCATACAGAGCGGCCAAAATTAAACCCATTGTAGCACTTAGAGACGAATAATTATGTTTGACAGAGATAAATGGAATGAGATTTTAGAGGCTTTAACTGCGAATACATTTAGGACGATTCTTACGGCGTTTGGTGTTTTTTGGGGAATATTTATTTTGGTAATATTACTCGCCGCAGGAAATGGATTGGAAAATGGTGTTAAAAAAGGTTTTGACGGAATTGCAACCAATACCATGTTTATGTGGTCACAAACTACTTCGAAACCGTTTAAAGGATTGCCTGCAACCAGACAATTCGATTTTAAAAACGTCGATGTTACTGCTTTGAAAGAGAATTTTCCGGATTTATTATACGTTTCACCCAGAAATCAATTGGGTGGTTTTGAAGGCGCAAATAATGTAGTCAGAGGGACAAAAACGGCAGCTTATACTATCTACGGAGATTATCCGGAATTGATTAAGCAAGAATCGATGGATATTATAAAAGGGCGTTTTGTGAATCAGCAAGATATTGTATTGAAGCGTAAAGTTGCGGTTATTGGTCAAGGTGTAATAAACGAAATGTATGAAAAAGCAGAAGAGGTTATTGGAACTTATATCAAGATAAATGGAGTTAATTTTATGGTAGTGGGTGTTTATAACTCAAAATCTAGAAATAATGGAGATGCTGAATCCGCTCAAAAAAATATTTTTATGCCATTTACTACTTTTCAACAAGCTTTTAATTATGGGGATACAGTAGGATGGATGGCACTTACAGCTAATGATAATGCGTCAATTACAGAGTTAAAGCCTAAAATTTTAGACTTCATGAAATCCAGACATTCGATACATCCTCAAGATGACAGGGCGATTGGGAATTTCGATTTGTTTCAGGAGTTTAGCAAAATACAAGGCTTGTTTTTTATTCTAAAATTCATTGCTTATTTTGTAGGAACATTGGTATTGCTTTCCGGAGTAATTGGGATTTCTAATATCATGTTGATTGTTGTTAAAGAACGCACAAAGGAAATAGGAATTCGAAGAGCATTAGGAGCAACGCCAGGTGCGATTCGTTCCCAAATATTATCAGAAGCTATTTTTCTGACTATTATCGCAGGAATGTTTGGAATTGCATTGGCCACAGGATTATTAGCAGTTATCAATATGGTTTTAGAGTCCATGCCAAGTGAAGGAATGATGTTCGCCAATCCAAGTGTGGATTTGACAGTTGTTTTTATTGCTTTACTCATACTCATTGGTTCCGGCTTATTTGCAGGATTAATTCCGGCTCAAACTGCCATAAACGTAAAACCGGTAGACGCATTAAGAACAGAATAAAGTATCAATCAAAAATTATATAATCGATTAAACAATAAGCAAAATGAAAAAAGGATTAACCATAACTATTTTAATTACGATCGCACTAGTGTTCTCTGGTGCCTTGTATTATTTGTATGCCAAGAATCAGGAATCTCCAATTGTTTTTGAAACCGATAAGGCAGAAATAAAAACGATTGTGAAGAATACGATTGCAACCGGTAATATTGTTCCAGATGAAGAGGTGCTTATCAAACCTAATATTTCAGGTATTATTGAAGCTGTTTACATTAAAGCTGGGGAGAATATAAAAGCGGGTGATTTAATTGCAAAAATTAAAGTTGTTGCCAATGTATCTAACTTGAGTAATTCTCAAAACCAGGTTCAAACATCTAAAATTGCTTTGGATAATCAAGAGAAAGTGTTTTTAAGACAAAAAACGTTGTTTGATAAAGGCGTTATTTCGGCTAATGATTTTGATGCGGCACAATTAGCTTATAAACAAGCGAAGCAGAATTATAGCGCATCTAAACAAGGATATGACATTGTGAAAACAGGAACAACTTCAGGACTAGGAAGTTATGCCAATACTTTGATTCGTTCGACAGTAAATGGAATGGTGCTGGATGTTCCGGTAAAAGTAGGAAACCAAGTAATTGAAAGTAATAATTTCAACGAAGGAACAACAATAGCAAGCGTTGCTGATGTTGGGCGTATGATTTTCGTTGGAAAAATTGACGAATCAGAAGTAGGTAAAATAAAAGAAAAATTACCAATCGAAATTACTGTTGGCGCTATTGAAAACAAAAAATTTGATGCCGTTCTACAATATATTGCCCCAAAAGGTAAAACAGAAAATGGAGCGATTCAATTCGAAATAAAAGCATCTTTAACTAACAGAGACAATACTTTTATCAGAGCAGGTTTAAGTGCGAATGCTTCAATTATTTTAGAAAAAGCAGATAAAGTTTTAGCGGTAAAAGAATCATTGATTCAATTTGATAAAAAAACACAAAAACCATATGTAGAGGTTGAAACTGGAGTACAAAAGTTTACAAGAAAAAATTTAGTCTTGGGTGTCAGTGATGGGATTTATGTCGAAATAAAAAGCGGAATTAAAGCTTCGGATAAAATTAAAGTATGGAATCAAGGCCTAAAAAATGAAGAAATGAAACCTTAAAAATACACTCAAAAAGGAATTTTAGTTTTTAAAAAAATGTTAAATATGTGTAGTATCTTTGCTACACTTTCATTCAAAATATATGAAAAAAAATAGTTGTATCAGTTTCGTTTTTATCGTGCTGTTTGGTTTGTCCGTTCAGGGACAATCCAAAAAATGGACTCTGGAAGAATGCGTAAAATATGCCATACAAAATAACATCTCAATCAAACAATCCGAATTAGATACTAAAACGGCAGCCATTGATAAAAAAGGAGCGATTGGAAATTTCCTTCCGTCATTAAATGCCAGTGCTTCTCATTCCTGGAACATTGGTTTGAATCAGGATATTACCACGGGTTTGCTTCAAAATCAAACGACTCAGTTTACCTCTGCCGGTGCTAATGTTGGAATAGATATTTATAAAGGGATGCAAAATCAAAATACGCTACGCAAAGCCAATCTTTCAATAATAGCGGCCAAATATCAATTGTTGAAAATGCAGGAAGATGTAGCATTGAATGTTGCTAATGCTTTTTTACAGGTGCTTTTTAACAAAGAAAACTTAAAAGTGCAAAAAGAACAATTGGGAATTAATGAAAAGCAATATGCACGCTCGGAAGAATTAGTGAAAGCAGGATCTATTCCGCGTGGGGATTTATTGGACATAAAAGCTACTGTGGCATCAAACAATCAAAATGTTATTACTGCTGAAAATGCATTATTAATTTCAAAATTAAGTTTGGCTCAATTATTACAGTTGAAAGACTTTGAAAATTTTGATGTTGTTGATGATACCGATGTTAAAGATGAAAATAATATTATGGCACAATCTCCGGCGGCCATTTATGATAAAGCCAAAGAAGGCAGAACAGAATTGAAAATTGCCAGAACTAATTTAGAAATTGCCCAAAAAAATGTAGCAATTGCCAAAGGAGCTTTTCAACCTACTTTGCAAGGTTTTTATAGTTTTAGTTCTAGAGTTGGGTATAGTGACAGAGTTGTGGGTTTTCAACCAAATACTTCAAATCCTACATCTGTAGTTGGGTATGTGGAAGGTACAAATCAAAATGTTTTACAAAATAATTTTTCTCCCGTATTAGGAAAAGCTTTGCCTTTCTTTGATCAATTTAGTGATAACAAAGGACATTCTTTTGGGGCTCAGTTATCGATTCCTATCTTTAATGGATTTTCAGCCAGAAACAATGTAGAGCGTTCTAAAGTAAGTTTAGAAAGATCAAAAATTGCTGTAGAGCAACAAGATTTAGATTTGCAAAGAAATGTTTTCACTGCATTTGCAGATGCTAAAGGCGCTTTGAATGCGTATGAATCTTCGGTTGTGGCACTTGAGTCCAGACAAGGGGCTTATGATTATGCCAAAGAAAAATACGCGGTTGGTTTGATGAATTCTTTTGATTTCAATCAGTCACAAACCTTACTGACTAATGCACAATCAGATGTTCTTAGAACAAAATACGATTATATTTTTAAAATTAAAATATTGGAATTCTATTTTGGAATTCCTCTTATCAAAAACTAATTTATCATGTCAAAGAAAACAATTTATATCCTAATAGGTGGAGCAGTAGTAATCATTGCTGCTTTGATAGCGCTTTCAAAATCAGGAGCTATCGGAAATAAGGACAAGGGGACTGAAGTTGAAATCGCCCAAGTTAATCCTGTAACTATTGTTGAAACGGTTTCGGCTACCGGGAAAATTCAACCAGAAATTGAGGTTAAAATTTCATCTGAGGTATCAGGAGAGATTATTTCTTTAAACGTAAAAGAAGGACAAGTTGTAAAGAAAGGAGATTTATTGGTTAAAATAAATCCAGATCTGTATACTTCAGGTTACAATCGTTCGGTTTCCAATTTATCAGGAACCAGAGCTAATTTGAGTCAGGCAGATGCTTCGTTCAAGGAATCTAAATCAAGTTACGACAGAAATAAAACATTATTCGAAAAAGGAATTATTTCAAAGTCAGATTGGGATAAAGCAGTTGCCTCTTATGAAGTGGCAAAAGCAGCTAAGCAGACCGCTTATTTTAATGTTCAAAGTGCCTCGGCAACTGTAAATGAAGCCAAAGACAATTTAGGACGTACTACAATCTATGCGCCTGCGGATGGAACTATTTCGATGTTAAACGTAGAATTAGGGGAACGTGTTTTAGGAACGCAACAAATGACTGGAACGGAGATTTTGAGAGTAGCCAACTTAAATAATATGGAGGTTGAAGTAGATGTCAATGAAAATGATATTGTAAAAATTAAAGTGGGAGATGAAGCGAATGTTGAAGTTGATGCTTATCTAAAAAAACAATTTAAGGGTGTTGTAACTAGTATTTCTAATTCGGCCAGTTCAGCTTTGACAGCAGATCAGGTGACTAATTTTAAAGTTAAAGTAAGAATTCTTAAAGAATCGTATCAAGATTTATTAGAGGGAAAACCGGATACATATTCTCCTTTTAGACCTGGAATGACTGCAACTGTTGATATCATTACAGAAACAAAAACGAATGTATTGTCTGTGCCAATTAGTTCAGTAGTGGTGAAATCAGATACGACAGCTGTAAAAGAAATTAAAGTGGAAGATCCTAATGAAGAACAAAAAGGAGCTGCACCTAAAAGTGACAAGAAATTTGAATGCGTATTTGTAAAAGTAGGCGATAAAGCTAAAATTAGAATTATCAAGACCGGAATTCAAGACGATACAAATATTGAGGTTTTAACAGGTCTTAAAAAAGGAGATGTTGTTATAACCGGACCTTATACTACCGTTTCAAAGGACTTAAATTCTGGGGATAAAGTAACTACCGAAAAGAAAAAAGAGGAATTGGCGGATAAGAAATAATATTCGGGTTTTAGTGATACGCTCAATAAAAATCGGTCAAGTTGTATTAATAGTTATAAAAAAGAAAACACGTCAAGAATATTCTTGACGTGTTTTCTTTTTTATAAAAGTATATTTCAAAATTCGGTGTAAATTTGCAATCTTATGAATTGTTTGGGTTTTTTATTTCATGTTATTCTAGATTTCTTTAAGTTAAAATCTAAAATCTAAAATCTAAAATCTAAAATCTAAAATCTAAAAAGTGTCTTACATTCTCAACATCGAAACCGCTACGAAAAACTGTTCAGTTGCTCTTGCAAAAGACGGTAAAACAATTTTATGCAAAGAAATTGCCGAAGAAGGCTATTCTCATGCAGAACGATTGCATGTTTTTATTGAGGAAATTATTAAAGAGGCGGGAATTACGCTTAATGATTTATCCGCCATCGCAGTGAGTCAAGGTCCGGGTTCTTATACAGGATTGCGAATAGGAGTTTCGGCTGCCAAAGGACTGTGTTATGCGCTGGATATCCCATTAATTGCTGTAGATACTTTACAGTCTCTGGCGTCACAGGTAACCATTTCCAGCGGATTAATCATTCCCATGATTGATGCCCGAAGAATGGAAGTGTATAGCGCTGTTTTTGCTCCAAATTTGGAACGAAAAAGAGAAGTTCTTGCCGAAATAATTACTGAAAATTCCTTTGAGGATTTGGAGGAAACACTTTATTTTGTTGGGGATTGTGCCGAAAAATGCAAGTCAGTTTTGACTAAAGAAAACTATGTTTTTCTTGACGAAATCGTATATCCTTCTGCCAAAGAAATGAGTGCGATAAGTTTTGAAAAATTCAAAAAAAGCGACACTGTAGATGTCGCTTATTTTGAACCGTATTATTTGAAAGATTTCATGATTACTGCTTCAAAGAAGTAATATCTTTAGATTAAGAATTATCTTGGGATGATTCTCTTACATAAGGCTGAATAACTATTCCGGCAGAGTCAAATGCCAGTTTACAGCTTTCTAAAGTTTCAGAGAAAACGATACCATAATCTTCATTATTTGCCCACGGTCTCACCGCAAGTTGAATAGCATTGTCAGTTAAGTTTTTTACAGAAACTTCGGCAGCAGGAGTTTGAAGTACTTTGGGATTATTTTTTAAAATGGCAGTAATTATTTCTTTCACTTTTTTAATATCCGTATCGTAGGAAATGGCAATGGTCAAATCGGCTCTTCTGATTTTTTGCAAAGAATAGTTGATAATGTTCCCATTTGATAAAGATCCATTGGGTACAAAAATAGTCTGGTTATTAGCCGTAATTAATTTGGTTACAAATATTTGAATTTCACGGACAGTTCCGGTTACTCCCTGTGCTTCAATAGTGTCATTTACCTTAAAAGGCTTAAAGAGAATAATCAGCATACCGCCTGCAAAATTTGATAAGGAACCTTGAAGTGATAAACCCACTGCAAGTCCCATGGCGCCAAGAATGGCAACAAAAGAGGAGATTCCTACTCCTAATTTTTCGAGGAAAGTTACAAACAATAATATTCTTAATACCCAAAGTAAAATATCGGCCAAAAAGGCGGTCAATGTAGGGTCTAAATTCCTTTTTATCATTAGTTTTCTAATGAATCTATTGATCAGCCGAATGGCGTAAAGACCGACAAATAAAATAACAAAGGCAGAAACTACTTTTGGGGAATAATCAATTAATTCTTTGATGAAGGTGTCAGCATAACCAGTTAACTGATTTGGATTTAAGTTCATTTTTTATATAATAAAAAACCTTCCCAAAAGAGAAGGTTAAGTTTGAAGCGCAAAAATACAAATAAATTATTTTCTTATAAATTAATCTGCGTCTTCTTCTGTTTTATTTGTAGTTTTTTTAGGAGTTTCGATAGTGTCAGCATCTCCGTCATTTGCTAATTCGTTTGCTTTTTCAGAAACAGTTTCGGCAGCATCAGTAGCGATTGTTTTAGTTTTACTTGCTATTTCTTCTACTTTGTCTGTGGCTGCGACAGTTTTTTCTTTTACGGATTCTGCTGCGTTTCCTAAAGCATCACCAGCTTTGTCAGAATGCCCAGTGACAGTTTCTTTGGCTTGGTTAGCAAAACCTTCTACTTTATCTATAATTGGAGCAGCAGTTTCTTTTACTTTTTCAAATGTTTCTTCTACAAAAGTTTCCGCTTTTTCAAGATAAGGACTTGCAGTTTCTTTTGCTTTATCGAATGTTTCTTCTGCAAATGTTTCTGCTTTTTCAAGATAGGGTGCTGCAGTCTCTTTTGCTTGTTCAAAAGTAGTTTCGGCTTTGTCAGCTAATTCGCTGGCAGTTTCTTTGGCTGAGCCAAATAAATTTTTAAAAAATGAAGATAGTCCCATGGTATTTTTATTTGATTAGTCTTACAATATTAAACAATTTTTTCTACGATTGCTTTATTAAATCATTAATAATTTGCTGAAAATCAGTATTTGGCATCAAGCAGGTCCTGTTTTGGCACAGATAAAACAGCGTTTCCTTATTTATATAACGTGCCGATAAAAAAGGAAGGCTTGATGTTTTTTGGGTTCCAGCCAAAACAATATTGGGAATATAGATGCTGTTTATTTTTGCGCAATACTCTAAAGCCAATTCTCCACAAATGGCTAATTCTTTGTTTTGTTCCGAAAAGTTCAACCCCAAATCCATCCAGTTTGAGAATGCAGACGGATAATCGACACCCGGAAGTATAGCGAGCAACATGTTATGGCTGACTTTTTCGTAATAGGGATTATTAAAATAAATGCTCAATTGATACACGTTTTTTGCCATCACTGAATTGGATGCAGGAATGACATTGTCTTCCGTTTCATAATGTGTGGTTATTAAAGCTTCATCCAGATTGGATGTAAAAGCAAAAAACGATTTTTTTTCATCATAAAAATGTTCCAAACTATAATCGGTCAGTTGTTTGGCGTCATGGAGCCATTTCTCGTCAAAAGTAACTTCGTACAAGGCGATAAAGGCTGCAATTACAAAACAGTAATCTTCCAGATAACCATTGATGGTACTTTTTCCGTTTTTGTAATTGTGAAATAGATTCCCCTCGCTTGACCAAAGATTCGTAGTTATGAAATAAGCATTTTGCAAGGCTGCCTCTAAATATTTTTTGTCTTCCAATGCTTTGTAGGCATCAACATATCCTTTTAGCATTATCGCGTTCCAGGAAGTCAGACATTTATCATCGAGCCTTGGTTTAGAACGCTTTTCTCTTTCGTTATACAGTAGTTTTTCCCAGTTTTCCTTTTTGTTTTCAAGTGTAGCAACAGGAATGTTATTCTGTTTTGCAATACTTTCTAAAGTTTGATTTTGAATGACAACATAATTTTCATTTTCCCATAATCCAAAACTATTGCAATTGAAAACCTGACTGAATAAATCAAAATCTTCTTTGATGATTGCCTTTAATTCTGGGATTTTCCAAACATAAAAAGCACCTTCTTCCAGATGATTATTTGAGTTTAAACTGTCAGCATCCAACGCAGCATAAAATCCGCCTTCAGGATTCATTAATTCTTTTGCTACAAAGCGAAGTGTTTTTTCTATAACCTCTTTGTATAATTGGTTTTTAGTCAGTTTATATGCATCGCTGTATAAAGAAACCAATTGTCCATTGTCATAAAGCATTTTTTCAAAATGGGGAACATGCCATTTCATATCTACTGAATAGCGTGAAAAACCACCGTCAATGGTATCAAAAAGCCCTCCATACGCCATTTTGGTTAAAGTAAGATTTACAAAATCCAGTAAACCAGCATCATTCTTTTGATATCCATAACGCATTAGGAAATGATAATTATTGGGCATCATAAACTTGGGCGCTCTTGCCATTCCACCAAATTCCCAATCGAAACTTTTTTTCCATTTTTCGATTAAAGAGGCAATCAAATTTTGATCTATTTCTGTTTCCGATTCTTCGTTTTGTACAATTCCGATAGCTTTAATTCCAAGATGTAATTTTTCAGCATAATCAATCATTCTTTCCGGCGCTGATTGATACATTTTTTGTAATTCATCAAGGGTTTGTGTCCACTCGTCTTTTCTAAAATAAGTTCCGCCCCAAACTGGTCTGCCATCTGGTAGTGTGACTACGTTTAAAGGCCATCCGCCACGACCGGTCATGATTTGAACGGCTTTCATATAAACGGCATCAACATCCGGACGTTCTTCTCGATCGACTTTAATATTGATGAAATTAGCATTCATGACTTGAGCTACGGCTACATTTTCAAAACTTTCGTGTTCCATCACATGGCACCAATGACAAGCAGAATACCCGATGCTTACGATGATTAGCTTGTTGTTTTCTTTAGCTTCTGTCAATGATTTTGGATTCCAAGCTTTCCAGTGAACAGGATTGTTGGCGTGTTGTAATAAATAAGGACTGGTTTCTTGTGAAAGTAGGTTCATATTTTTTGTTTTTTAGCCCGATAGTCCCGAAATCTAGGGAAATAGCTTTTAAAAATAAAAAAAGCGTTTCATTTGAAACGCTTAAATTTTGTTTTTTTTAAATTTCACTATTCGAGTTCGAAAGTTAATTTTAAGTTTACTCTGTATTCTGTGATTTCACCTCCACTTACGGCTGCACTTTGGTCTTTAACGTATACAGAACGTATGTGGTTTATGGTTTTGGCTGCCTTTGCAACTCCTTTTCGAGTGGCATCTTCCCAACTTATATCTGAACTGGAAAGCACTTCAATTACTTTTAATACTGACATAATTTTTATTTGTTAAGTTAAGGATTAAATGTACCTATTTTATTTAAAATTTCAATTTAAAACGGCAATTATTTTTATATAACTGTAACATTGTCAGTTAAGTGTGTGTTTTTAATTTTGCTTATGCGTTTATGGCTTCCACTTTAATTCCTTCGTCATTCAGCATACTTTTCAGCATGTTTTCGATACCGCTTTTTAAAGTAAATGTTGATGATGGGCAGCCACTGCAGGCACCTTGTAATATCACCTTTACGGTTTTGTCTGTTTCGTTATAGGAATCGAATGCGATATTTCCACCGTCTGCTTGTACGGCAGGTTTTACGTATTCCTCTAATATGTTGATGATTTGTTGGGAAGTGACATCCAGATTATCAAACTCTTTTGCTTTAGTGTCCTCTTCTGCTGTAACGGCTTGAATGAAATTTTCATCTAGAACTGTTCCCCCGTTTTCGATATATTGCTTAATGAAACTTCTTAATTCCAATGTTATTTCCTGCCATTCATTGATTTCATATTTAGTCACTGAGATGTAGTTTTCATCAATGAAAATCTCTTTTACATAAGGAAATTTAAAAAGTTCTTTTGCTAATGGAGATGCGCCTGTTTGATCGATATTTTTGAATTCGATGGAATTCTTAGTCAACATTTTGCTCACTACAAATTTCAATGCTGCTGGATTTGGAGTGGTCTCTCCATAAACGGTCACAGGCTGTTTTTTGGTTTTGTTTTCATCTATAGTAATGATTGTCCCGCCATTGTTTACAAATGTTTCCATTTGTTCTGCTACGGCATCTTTGACATCGTCCCATTCTACAATACTATATTTCTCGATTGCAATAAAATTTCCAGAGATGTAAATTGTTTTTACAAAGGGAAGATAAAACAATTGTTGCGCTAGTGGAGACGTTTTAGCTTCGTCAATGTTTTTGAATTCAAAACTTTCATTTTGTGTTATAAAATCTTGAAATTCAAACTTTAATATGGTTGGGTTTTGTGTTTCTTTTATGGTAACTTTGTTCATGACTTTTAAATTTTTACAAATTTAGTAAAGTTATTTTCTACGAATAACTATATTTGAGTTTTTAATGAATAAATTAACTTTAGTTTAATTTTTAGATAAGTTGTTTTTCTTAGTTTCCAAAAACTTTTATTGATTTAAAATTATTCATTCCTATTAAAAAGTAATTAAATGTATAATAAAATTAGATTTTTATCGTCCCTTTTTTTTATATCCTATTGTTCTTTTTCACAGGAAGGAATTCCTGTTTATTCGGATTATCTTTCAGATAACTATTATTTAATTCATCCTTCAATGGCAGGTGCGTCAAATTGTGCCAAGATCAGGTTGACCGGTCGTAAACAATGGTTTGACCAGGAAGATGCTCCGGAACTTCAAACATTAAGTCTTAATGGTAGGGTAGGTGAAAAAGCGGGTGCCGGAATTATACTTTTTAATGATAAAAACGGCTATCATTCCCAAAAAGGAGTCAAGTTTAGTTATGCCTATCATCTTATGTTTTCAAGAGATGAGGTCGATTTGAACCAATTGTCTTTTGGTATTAGCGCAGGATTAATCCAAAGCCAATTAGATGAAACGGAATTTATGCAATCAGGCGATTGGGATCCGATTATTGATGGAACTGTCGTACAAAAAGATTCTTATTTTAATGTAGATATTGGAGCATCTTATAACTATTTGGATTTTTATGCTCATGCTACGGTAAAAAACGCCATAGAAACCAGAAGAGATATTTATACAGAATATGAAAGTGACAATCTAAGAAAGTACTTATTGAGTGCCGGTTATATCTTTGGTAATAGAGAAAAATTATTATGGGAACCTTCTCTTTTGTTTCAAATGGTGGATCAAACGAAAGAAAAATCGATTGACGTCAATTTAAAAGTCTATAAAAGTCTGGATTTTGGAAAACTCTGGGGCGGATTGTCCTATAGAAGAAGTTTTGATGGCGCCGAGTATATTGATGGAAATTCTGTTTCGAAACAAAAACTGCAATATATTACTCCAATTGTAGGAGTTAATTTTGACAGATTTATGTTTGCCTATACCTATTCTCAATTGTCGGGAGCTGTTAAGTTCGATAATGGGGGCTACCACCAAATTACTTTGGGAATCGACTTGTTCTGTAAACCTGTGAAATACGATTGTTATTGTCCAGCAATTAATTAATTAACTATTTACTTTTTACTCATGCTGATTAAATCTGTTAACGGTAAGTCACCTTCAATTCCGGAGGATTGTTATGTAGCCGAAAATGCAACTATTGTAGGCGATGTAACCTTTGGCACAAATTGCAGTGTTTGGTTTAACGCCGTAATTAGAGGGGATGTAAATTTTATCAAAATTGGTAATAAAGTAAATATACAAGATGGAGCAGTTATTCATTGTACGTATAAAAAACACCCAACTATTATAGGAAATAACGTTTCCATTGGTCATAATGCCATTGTGCATGGTTGTGTCGTTCATGACAATGTATTGATAGGAATGGGAGCGATTGTAATGGACAATTGTGTGATCGAAAGCAATTCTATTGTGGCGGCTGGAGCGGTTATTACTCAAAATACAGTTGTGGAATCAGGTTCAATCTGGGCAGGAGTTCCTGCGAAGAAAGTAAAAGACATTGATCAATCTGATTTTGCGGGTGAAATCGAACGTATTTCGAATAATTACGTAATGTACTCGAGTTGGTTTAAAGAAGAATAATAGGCTATCGTTTTTTAGAAATTCTTCTTCTCAACCGAATATTTATTTTCTAAAATTTCACTCAAAACTTTTGGATTTGTATTCGTGTAAAAAACGGGTTCACTATTTTCTGCCGATGAAAAACCTACTTTTTCGCGTAATATATTTTGTGTCTGTTTAGCAACAGCTTCACCGGAATCTATAATTTGAATGTGTTCCGGAAGAATTTTTTTGATTTGTGGAATCAGATACGGATAGTGGCTACACCCTAATACTAGATAATCGATGTTGGCTTCAATCATAGGAGTGAGGTAGGCGTGAAGCAGTTTAGTCATCTCTGGTGAATTGATGTCTCCATTTTCAATTAGTTGGACCAATCCGTGGCCCACTTGCTCAATTATTTTTGTGTCTTGGTACTTTTCTGTAGTCTTGTTGAAAAGCGCACTGTTCAGCGTACCTTGTGTAGCAAGAATCCCTATTATTTGTGTTTTAGAATGCGTAACTGCGGGTTTTATTGCCGGCTCAATACCTATAAACGGAATGTCGTATTTAGCCCTTAACTCTTGGATTGCATTAGTGGTTGCCGTATTACAAGCTACCACAATTAATTTGCATTCCATCTCCAGGAGAAAATCAGTATTTTTCATGCTCAATGCAATAATCTCTTCTTTTGATTTTTGTCCATAAGGGGCATTTTTACTATCTGCCAGATATATGGTTCTTTCATTGGGTAGTAATTGATGGATTGCTTTCCAAATGGAAGTTCCGCCAATCCCTGAGTCAAAAATTCCTATAGGTTGATTATTGCTATTCATAAAAACAAAGTTACGTGCTGGAATTTGAATTTCCTAAAATTTATTTTAAACAAAAAAAACTGCTCAAGCCTAAAATAAGGGTGAGCAGTTTTGTATGAGTATCGATTTTTTTTAGAAACCTAAATCTTTTTTTACATCAGCAGTCAAGTTTGGACCGTCTGCAAGTAATAGAGATGTACCATCAAGAACATATTGAAATCCTTTAGCTTTTCCTACTTTTTGAATAGAAGCTCTTACTTTTTCCATTAATGGTTTTACAATATCAGATTCTTTTTGTTGCAATTCTTTTTGAGCGTTGTCTCTGTAGTCAACGATTCTTTTTTGCATTTCTTGCACTTCTTTAGAACGATCACCATTTATAGCTTCAGTAACAGTTGCAGCTTCAGCTTCGTATTTTTTTAATTTTCCTTGGTATTCTTCAACCATTTTTTTGTAATCAGCATCATACGTAGTACTCAATTTATCCAATTGTTTTTGAGCATCTAGCATTGCTGGCATTTTTGTCATAATTTCACTTACATCAACATGAGCAGTTTTTGCTTGTGCATTAATTGTTTGATTTGCTCCTAAAATAAAAATGGCAGCAATAAATAGAGTTTTAATTTGTTTCATCGTTTTTAAAATATTTAATAATTAATTTTTGTTTGTATTTTCTTTTAATTTTTCTTCCTTAGCTTTTCTAATAGCTTCTCTGTCTTCCAGTATTTTTTTTCTTTTTTCGTCTAATGCTTTCTTGCGATCCTCTAAAACTTTCTTACGATCTTCTAATGTTTTCGCTTTTGCAGCTGCTTGTTTTTGTTTGGCCTCTTCAACTGCTTGTTTAGCGCTGTCCTTGTCCGGGTCATTGCTAACTGCTGTCTCAGTAGTGTCTATTTTAACATTTGCAGAAACCGTGCCATTTTTTTTAGCTTCTCTGTCGGCTTGAATTTGTTTTCTTTTGTCATCAAATTCTTTTTTCTTTTGCTCCTGAAGCAATTTTCTGTCAGCAAGTGTTTGATCTCTTGTTGCTTTTTTATCATCCAAGAGTTTTTGTCTCTCCGCTAATGCAGGATTTTCATCCAATGCATCTTCTTTATTTTCTTTTGCTTCCTCTTCTTTTAGTTGTTTTTTAGTCAACTGTTCTCTTTTTTCTGTACGGTTCAATACGCGTAAAATTTGATCGCTGATGTCAAATCTTTTTGCTGCGAACAACATGGTCAAGTCAGAAGTCTTGTCAAAGATAAAATCATATTTTAACCGTTCTGCAATATCTTGAACCGCAGTAAAAACTTGATCTTGTATTGGTTTTACCAAAACGGATTTTTGGATCATCAAATCTCCATTAGCACCAAATCTCTTTTGTTGATACTCTAAATTCTCGTTTTCAAGAAAATTAATTTCTGTTTCTCTTTCGTCAATGAGCTCTTTTGTCAATAAAGCTCTTTCTGCTTTTAAAGCTTCTTTTAATTTATTGATTTCAATTTTCTTAGTATCGATCTCCAGTTTCCATTTTTCGACCTTTTGCTCTAATTGAGCCTTTGCTTCCGTATAATCGGGTACATTTTGTAAAATGTATTCCATATCAATGTAGCCTAGTTTAGTTCCTCTGGTTTGCGCGTCTATTGTTTGTACAACGACTAACGCTAAAAATAGATATAAAAATTGTTTTCTCATAACGGTACTGTATTAGAAAATTTAAAATCAATTTTTTTTAGAACTGCTGTCCAATGATAAAATGGGTTTCCCATCCATTGGCTTTTGCTTGTCCTGGCAATGTATCAAAACCGTGACCAAAGTCAATTCCCAATAAACCAAATGCAGGCATAAATACACGTAATCCAACTCCTGCAGAACGATTTAGCGCAAAAGGATTATAGCTTTTGAAATCTTTAAACGATGATCCCGCTTCCATAAATGCCAATGCATAAATCGAAGCCGATGATTTTAGTGTTATAGGATAACGCAATTCCATGGAGAATTTATTAAAAACAGTAGCTCCAATTTGATCTCCTGTCTCATTTACAGGTGTCAACGAGTTGTTAGGATATCCTCTCAACTGTACTGTTTCTCTACCATCCATTGAATAATTTGCCAGTCCGTCACCACCAAGATAGAATCGTTCAAAAGGAACAACACCTCTGTCTTGATTGTATGCTCCAAGGAATCCAAATTCAGTCAAGGTTCTAAGTACTAATTTACCATAAATTTTTGTATACCAATCTGCTTTAAACTTTATTTTATAATATTCTAACCAATTAAATTTCTTTTGATCCACTTTAGATACGTCAGCGGCAGCCTCTTGATAGGTTGCTACCCAGTTTCCTTTACTGTCAATATAATCTCCTATTTCAACAGTGTTCCCATTGTCATCTGGAACATTCGAACGGTCAACAGTGTTTTTTAATTTGTACTCTTCTTTATCGCCTAATGTTGCATAATCTGTTCCGTTTAGCAATGAATAAGGAGGAGTTAATTTAGCTGAAATACTAAACTCCGACCCGTATGTTGGAAAAATTGGATTTAGACCTTTATTACTTCTTGTTAATCCTATGGTGTAGGCTAAATTTCTTGATGTTCCATTTCCAAATGTAAATAATCCGGTATTGTAATTATTCAAATCATAATGTTGGTAACTTAAAGATTGTGACAATACAAAGAAATCATCTGGAACAGTCAGTCTTTTTGCTAAACCAACAGACAATGTCATGATATTGAAACTTTTAGTTTTATCCGCTTTTTGTGTAACAAAATTATTTAAAAATTGTTTACTGTACGATAACGAAGTGCTAAATTGGACTGGTTTTTTTCCGCCAAACCAAGGTTCTGAAAATGAAACGCTATACGTTTGAAAGAAAGTACTGGCTTGTAAACGTAAGGAAACTTTTTGACCATCTCCCATAGGCAGTGGCTTATAAGCATCTTTGTTTAACATGTTTCTTGCTGAAAAGTTGTTGAACGATAGTCCAAGAGTACCAATGAAACCACCTCCGCCATAACCTCCTTGAAGTTCAATTTGACTCGAACCTTTTTCTACAAGATTGTATTCAATATCAACTGTTCCCGCTCCTGAATCTACATTCTTGAACTTTGGATCAATCGCTTCCGGATCAAAAAATCCTAGTTGTCCAATTTCACGAATGGTTCTAACTAATTCTTCTTTGCTGTATTTTTCTCCTGGTTTTGTTCTTAATTCACGGTAAATTACACGGTCATTTGTTTTGTCATTTCCAACAACAGTAATTTTGTTGAAATAAGCAATAGGTCCTTCAGTGATTCGTATTTCAAAATCAATGGTGTCATTTGCTGTTCTTACCTCAACGGCATTTATATTAGAAAATAAATAACCATTATTTTTATATAAGTTGTCAATGTCTTCCCCGTCAGGTTTTGATGCATCTGCAATTCTTTTTTGTAGCAGAACACCATTGTAAGTTTCTCCTTTTTTAACACCTAATATTCGGCTTAATCCTTGATCGGTATACACCGTATTTCCTAAAAATTTAATGTCTCCAAAGTAATATTTATTACCTTCCTCTACATTTATTTTAATTGATAATGCATTCTTTTCTTTATCAAAAGTTACAGAATCCGAAAGTATTCTGGCATCTCTGTATCCCTTTTCCTTATATGCTGAAACTACTTTTTCTAAATCAGTTTTGTATTTATCTTTTATAAACTTTGATGCTTTTAGAATGCGAATAGGATTTTTTTGTTTCGTTTCCTTCATTGCTTTTCGCAAAGCTTTGTCTGACATTTTTGTGTTTCCTACAAAATCAATCTTTTGAATTTTTACTTTTTCACCCTTGTCAATATTGACAAGCATATTTACTTGGTTTACTGTTGAAGTGTCTTTAACAGTGTTTATGTTTACTTTAGTATTATAGTAACCATCTTTTTTGTATTTGTTCTCAATGTAGTTTTTTGTAGTGGTAATCAGGTTTTCATTGACTACTTTTCCTTTATTTAGACTGTTGTCTTTTATTAAAGCTTCTGTTTTGGTTTTCTTGATACCTACAAATTTTACCTGGTTCAATTTAGGTAGCTCTACAATATTTAGATCAAGATAGATACTGTCATTCTGTATTTTATTTACATAAAATGAAATTTCATCAAAGAGACCCAGTTTTCCCAGTTTTTTTATAGCAGCACTGATTTCCTCCCCGGGAACTGTAATTTCTTGCCCTTTTTGTAAGCCTGAAAAAGTAACAACGGTCTGGCTGTTGAAACTGATGTCCCCAACTACTGCCACATCAGCTAAAATATATTTTTTTCCCTGATCAAAAGGAATTTTTTCTTGAGCTTTAACTTGTGTAAAACTTCCAAAAATCAAAACGGTAAGGACTATTTTTATGCTTTTATTTAACACTAAAAAATTATTTAATTTGTTCACTTGTTTTTCCAAATCTACGTTCTCTTTTTTGATAACTAATGATAGCCTCATATAAATCTTGTTCTTTAAAGTCTGGCCACAATATGTCAGTAAAATATAATTCTGAATAGGCAATCTGCCACAACAAAAAGTTACTTATCCTATGTTCTCCACTTGTTCGTATTAATAAATCTACGTCAGGTAAATTTTGCGTGTAAAGATGCTCATTAATAATGGAATCGTCAATAGTGTCTATTGAAATTATATTATTTTTAACTTTATTACAGATGTTTCTGACTGCACTGACAATTTCTTCTCTGGATCCATAGCTTAACGCCAAGGTCAATGTCATTTGTGTGTTGTCCTTAGTTTTATCAATTACATCAAGTAGTTCTTTTTGTGCTGATTTTGGTAATTTTTCTAAATTACCAATAGCATTAAGTTTGATGTTGTTTTTTTGAAGTGTTACAAGTTCTTTTTTTAAGGAGTTGATGAGCACTTTCATTAAAGTTTCAACTTCTAGTTTTGGTCTGTTCCAATTTTCTGTGGAGAAAGCATATAAAGTAAGGAATTCGATGCCGAGCTTGGCACTGGCTTCAATTATTACTTTAACGGATTTTGTTCCGCTTTCATGACCTAAAGCTCTTAAAAGGCCTTGTTGTTTTGCCCAGCGGCCATTACCATCCATTATGATGGCCAAATGTTTTGGCAAGTTATTCTTGTTGATCGTCTCTAGTAAATTCATTTTTTTATTCTGCACAATAACAGGGTTTATTTCCAAAGGTATACGTTAAAGTAACTCCTGAAAAAACATACCAATCATTATTATTTATATTTCCAAATCGGAGCGTTTCCAAATTTTTATTTTTTGGATTACTTCCGTCTATATTATCCGTCAAAGTATATCTTGCGCCAACTTCCGCAGCCAATATTAAACTAGGAGTAATATTTGATTTTATTCCTAGTGTCATTGGCACTGCAAATGAACCTGTGTTCTTATCTTTTTTAGTTTCGCCATTCAATATATACAATTCATCGTGTCTAAAATAACTTATGCCTGAATGCACATAAGGAGTGATTTTAGCACTTGAATCATGAAGATCAAAATCAAAAAAGTTGAATTCAAGGCCTAAAGATACTTCTTTTATGCCGTTTTCAAAACGATAGCCCCTTTGGTTTCTACTGGCTTCTTTTGAATCTAAATCATTTGAAACGATTTTTGATTGTGTATAGGAAAATCGATAAGCGTGTCTGGCACTTTTATTCCACTTGTATAGCAATCCAAAAGCAGGTTCATTTGGCGAAACATAAGTAGTAGGGCCAACATCTCCTATAAAATTACTTCCGCCTAAAAACACACCAACCTCATGTATCTGAGAATGGAGAGCCATTAAAGGGAAAAAGCAAAAAAATAAATAAAATTTTTTGTTCATTTAATCAAAAATTGCGTGCAAATATAATAATTATCGATTCGATTCAATACCCATTGAGTTAAATGTGTGTTTTTTTAATAATTAACTGCTAAACGCACACTAAATGAATATTTGTTTCACTAAAACGGGAAAAATTGATAAAATCGTATAGCGTTTGATTAAAATGATTTAATTCCTCTTGTCTTCTCCCCAAAGTAATTTGCTGCGAAGTGTTTTCAAAAATGTTTCTTCGGGAATTTCGACCATATTAATTTGAAAAGGGGTTTTCTTTAAAGTCAGAATCGATTCGTTTTTTATTGAGGTAACTCTGGAGTCTAATGAGACTAAATAGTATTCCTCTCTTCCCGAAACTTTTAATCGGATTTCAGTTTCATCCGGGACTACAAGTGGTCTGGCAGTAAGGTTATGAGGGGCAATAGGAGTAATGACTAAGCTTTTTACATCAGGGGTCAAAATTGGACCACCGCAGCTAAGGGAATATCCTGTGGATCCTGTAGGTGTTGAAATGATTAAGCCGTCAGCCCAATAGGAATTCAAAAATTCATCATTCAAGTACGTGTCAATCGTAATCATCGAAGTGGTGTCTTTTCGGCTGACCGTAATTTCATTCATGGCAAAATTGATTTCTTCAATGGATTCATTCGGAGGCGAGCACGTTAAACTCAATAATGCTCTTTTAGAAATCGTATATTTTTTATCGATAACAAATTGCATAAATGAAGCAATATTTTCTTTTTGTACAGAAGCTAAGAAACCTAATCTGCCTGCATTTATACCTAGAATTGGTATGCCGGAATCTCTGACTAATGTTGCAGCTCTTAGTATAGTTCCGTCTCCGCCTATGCTTATCAGCATATCAAAACTAGTATCCAGTTCCGTATGGGATGTGAACGTTTTGTATTTTTTTTCTACAATCTTCCGTTCGTTAAGCATCAATAAAAAATGAGACTCGATAATCATCTCTACATTGTTTTTGTTAAAAAAAACAAAGATGTCGTTTATGATGGGTTCTGTACTGTTTTGATAATATTGACCGTAGATAGCTACTTTCATCTTTTTGTTTAATCGTTTAATGGTGATATGTTTATTTTGGTATTTAATCGATTAAACAAATAATCGGTTAAACGAAAACTATATATTAAGGTATTTGTCTAAATAGTCAGAACGCTCCTTTAAGTTATTGATGTAATTGTCTTCTTGATGTTCCGATATGATTTCATAATTGTACCTTCTAAAAGTTTGAATTATTTCATTCATCGCACCCAAAGTTATTTTTAAAGTTACTTCAACGCTCTCAATATCCGCTTCAGAGATGAACAGCCCTAAAAGTTTTCCGTTATTGCTTTCTATAATTTGAGTAATTTGACTCATAGAATAATCCAAAACTCCTTTTTTGACAACAATAATTCCGCCTGGTTCTTTTAAAAATGGTGTTTCATGAAAAAATTTCATGATGTCCTCTATTTCATAATACCCCATGTATGTATTATTTTCGTCCAAAACGGGAACTAAATTGGTGTGATTTTTTGCGAAAACTTCCAAAACATCCAGCCACATCGTATTGGTTCTGGTGAAAAATCCTTCAAGAGTAAATCGATAATCAGACGCTTTTTTATCACTGTCAAAAGTCTCGATATCTTCGGATGCAATACTGCCAATATAAACGCCCTCTTCGACAATTGGGAAATGCGAAAAGTGTAACTCACTAAAAAAGTCTTGAATAGCCGCAATAGAATCTTGGCTGTCAATCGCTTTAAAGTCATTGGTGATATATTCTGTAATTTCTGTCATAAATCAATCGGGAATATTTCATGCAAAATAATCAAAAATAAGCAAAATCTCCTAAGTTTTACTTTGTATTTTTGTTCCAATAAATACTAGTATCAAAATCAAAAAGTGTTCTAATGACAAAATTAAGTGTAAACATCAATAAAATAGCTACTTTACGAAATGCTCGTGGAGGAAATGTTCCCGATTTATTAAAAGTAGCCACCGATATTCAGAAGTTTGGTGCCGAAGGAATCACCATTCATCCCCGTCCGGATGAGCGACACATCCGCTATCAAGATGCCCGAGATCTAAAGTCTATCGTTTACACCGAATATAATATTGAAGGAAATCCAGAGAAAACATTTATCGATCTGGTACTCGAAATAAAACCGACTCAGGTGACTTTGGTACCGGACGCTGTTGATGCCATTACCTCAAATGCAGGTTGGAATACCATAAAACATGGGGCATATTTAACCGAAATCGTTCAGGAATTTCAACGCAACGGAATTCGAACTTCTATTTTTGTGGATCCTGTTCTCGAAATGATTGAAGGCGCGAAAAAAATCGGAACCGAAAGAATCGAATTGTACACCGAAGCATTTGCACATCAATACGGTTTAGGAAATCAATACGGAATTATGCCTTACACAGAATCAGCCATTTTAGCCAATGAACTTGGATTAGGAATCAACGCAGGTCACGATTTGAGTTTGGATAACATTCAGTTTTTTAAACAAAACATTCCAGGATTACTGGAAGTTTCCATTGGCCACGCACTGATTTCCGAAGCCATTTATCTGGGATTAGATAATGTGGTGAATATGTATTTGCAAAAATTAAAATAAGAAATACATTAAAACAATTATAACCTGATGCAATTGGGTTGTAATTGTTTACTTTAGCATTTTTCTTATTAAAATTCAGTATTGAAGCCAATTGTTTTATTTTGTTTATTATGTTTTTCTAATTTGTTTGCGCAATCCAAGGCTACAATAGTTGGGAATGTGAAATCTTTTGAAAACGAAAACTTAATAGGAGTACGTATTTCTTTTGATATAAACAATCAGCATTACTATTCCATAAGTGACACTTTGGGTTGCTTTACTGAAGAACTTCCATCAGGATTAGTTAAAATTGCAGTTAATCATTTTGGTTACCTTGAAAAAATTTTAAGTTTTGATTTAAAAAAAGACACAATAATTTCTATTATATTAGAAAAGGATGTTTCGTTTTTAAAAGAAGTTGTAATATCTAATAATAAGAAAAATGGAATTACAAATCTATCTGGCGGTAAATTATCTTTTAGTTTAAAAGAATTAGCTTCAGTTCCAACAGTTCTAGGAACTTCAGATATAATCAAAATTTTGCAGCTTACACCAGGAGTGCAAAACTCTGGGGATGCAAATGGTTATTTGTATGTAAGAGGAGGTGATCCTGGACATAACTCAATATTATATGATGGAACACCAATTTATGGAATGTCACATCTGCTGGGTGTTTTTCCTTTTTATAATACGGATCATATACAGGAAGTTGAATTTGATAAATCAAGCTCAAATGCTAAATATGGAGGGCGTTTAAGTTCAACAACTTTATTAATTCCTAATAAAAAAATCCCTTCACAATTTACAATTCAAGGAAACATTGGTTTACTGGCTTCTCAGGCTACTTTGAGCATTCCGATCAGCGGGAAATCTGGGATTACTATATCTGGAAGAAAAACATATATTGATGAGATTATTGCTCCAATATTAAAATCTGGATCAAAAAACAATGATGTCCAAGATATGAAATATGGATTCTTGGATGGTAATTTAACTTTTGTCACAGAAATTTCTAAAAATAGCCTGTTAACTGTTTCGGCTTTTTCAAGTGCTGATAAATTACAAATAAAAGACACCAATTTAGCCTTACATACCAGTTTGAAATGGAGTAATTTAAATATATCTCCTACTTTATTTACTAAGTTGTCTTCTAAAACAAGTATGTCGAATGCTATTTATTATACGCGATATACAAATGAGTTGAATATGGAGCAATCAACCATTCAAATGGGTGTTTCCTCATTTGTTGAAGATTTCGGATTTGCAAATTCAATTAATTATTTGGTTAAAGAAACTCCTTTCGAGTCGGGTTTGCAATATGTTTATCATAATTTGCAACCACAAAGAATCCAAATTGAAAATTTAAGCACTACCAATAATACAGAACAAAACAATTTAATTAAAGCTAACGAATTTGCTGTTTTTACAACTGCAAAACCAAAATTGCTTGATAATTTAATGGCAGAATTAGGTTTAAGGATTAACTATTATAATTCAGGGGCAAAATCATATTTGCATTTTCAACCTCGTGTTGTTCTGAATTATTATAGGAATAGGAATCTTTCGTTTTATGCGTCTTATAATAGACAAAATCAGTATTTAAATTTAATAACGACTTCAAGTGTAGGGATTCCTACTGATTTTTGGATTGCAAGCTCAGATGGTATTCCCGCGCAATCCTCTAATGAATTTGCTTTAGGCTCAAATCAAACGATCTCTAAAAGCATTACATCTTCATTTGGCACATTTTATCGTTCAATGAATCATTTACTGGAATATCCTTACGGAGTCACACAGTTTAATGAAATTTCCACATTGAAAAATGATTTGTTGGAAGGGAAGGGAAAAGCATACGGATTAGAAATGATGCTGAAAAAAAATAAGGGTAAGTTTAAAGGATGGCTAAGTTACACTTTGAGTTGGTCTGACAGAAATTTTGAAAAGCTCAATAGTGGAAATACTTATTATGCTAAATACGATAGGCGCCATAATTTGTCATTGGTTGGAACGTATGATTTAAATTCAAAATGGAATTTGGGTGTCACTCAGATTTTTAGTTCAGGAAATCGTTTTACAATGCCTACATCTTGGTATTTTATAAATAACAATCCGGTCAAAGAATATTCGGAGTATAACAATGCTCAAATGCCAAACTATATTCGAACAGATCTTTCTTTCAATTATTTTTTTATAAAAAACGCTAAAAAAGAAAGTGCGCTGAATTTTTCTGTTTACAATACTTTCAATATCGAAAACCCTATTTATGTTGTTTTGAATGTGGTTGTCAATGAAAATAAAGATAGTGTAGTTGTCAAGCCTGAAAAAAAGGTTTTGTATAGAATACTTCCTTCCGTAAGTTGGAGATTTAAATTTTAGATGATGAAAAAGTATAGTTTATTTCTTTTGATGATTATTGCGTGTAGTTGTAACAATGACAGTTTTAGTGATGGAATTAAGTTGGAATCAAAATTAGCGGTAGAAGGCTGGATTGAAGAAGGAGATGTTCCGCAGGTAATATTATCCAGTACGATACCGATAAATGATGTTGTTGATTCTACAAATGTTTTGGATCACGTAATACGTTCGGCAAAAATAACGGTTTCTGATGGAGAAATGGTAGAAGTTTTACGTGTTAAAAATGATGATAATCGAGTTCCGCCGTTTGTGTATTTTGGAAAAGAAATAATTGGGAAATCGGGGAAGACTTATACCTTGAAAATTGAGTATTTAAATAGAGTAGTAGTAGCCACTACAAGCATTCCTAATACAGTAGCGATTGCAACGGCAGAGTATGTGAAAAAGGATGTCACGGATACTACCGGATACGTTTTTATAAAATTCGATGATCCTATAAACGAAAAGAATTATTATCAGGTTGCTACAAGGATAGATGAGCAAGAACCTATTTTTGTTCCTGCTTTTTATGGTAATCTGGATGATGAGAAATTTAAATCTCACTCCATTTCAATGCAGGTAAATAGAGGCGTATTACTCTTTCCTAAAACTAAATTCAAACCCTATTTTACCGACGGTGATTTAATTTTTGTAAAATTAAGAACTATGAATAAAGAAGTATTCGATTTCTGGAATAGTTGGCAGAATGAAATTGTAAATAGCAGAAATCCTATTTATCCATCTAACACAAGTCTGAAGTCAAATATAAAAGGCGGGGTTGGTATTTGGGCTGGCTACGGTCAAAACACAATAGTAGTTAGAACGCCTCCAAAAAAATAAAGCCAATCTAGGAATATCCCAGATTGGCTTTAGATTTATTATTAAAAAATAGTTCTATCTTTCAAAAGCTTTCAAGAAATTCTCGAATTTTGTTTCAAGATCATCAAATCCTGTTGAAAAATAGGAGCTCATAGTAACTTCAGTACTGTCGTTAAATTTTAGGTAAAGTACTTCGTCGTATTCTTGGATGATTGTTCCCTTACTATTAGAATCCCAAGACCAATAACCACCATTTGCAGAGTTCCATACATAATAATAGATACTACTATATCCTTTTTCAGACCTTTGAATTACATCAGCGATTTTGGTACCATCTTTTTTAGAGACTAAGATTAATTTTGTATTTTTATTATGTGAATTAACTTCTGCTTCAGATTTTGCTCTGTAGTATTCGTTTATTTTTGAGTAATATGTGCTAGTGTTATAATTAGGCTCAAGTAAACTTTTCTCCAAAGCTTCTTCATCTTTAGCTTGTCCTGCAATATCCATATCTGCTACAATGATAAAGTTATCCATGATTTGAACTAAACCATTTGCTTTGCCTTGGTATTGAGTAAGCGCATCATCTTCTATTAAAGCATCAATATCAGCAGTGCTTCCAGAAGTAAATGAAACTAAATTTTTCCCGTTATAAGTGAATGAAGACTTAGCAGTGTTTTGAGCTGCTTTCTTACTCCCGCTGATTTCATAAGTATAACCATCATTTAAAACCATTTTGAAGCTAGATTCATCTGGAGTTTCTACAGTACCGGTATATTTTGCAGTTGTTGCAAAACTAGCTGCTTGTGCATTATCAATAGTTAAAATTGCATCTACAGTGTTAGGCAAGAAAATTTGATCAAGATCAAATCCTACTTTTATGTTTGAAGAAGTGCTTTTAGAAGATAATGATGCGTTGTTTGCAGTTTGAGTTGCTTTTGCAGGGAAAACAAATTTTAATTCAGTAGTTGAAGTTGTTTTAACCCAGATTTTTGTTGAATTATTCCAAGTGTAAATACCGTACACGCCAGAAACATTAAGAATTTCAGCTATGTCATTATCATTTTTACCATCAAAAATATCAACAGAACTGATGCTTAATAAATCACCTAAATTTTGAATGGCTTCAATAGCACCAGATGTTTTGGATTTGTCCATTTGAACTAACATCACATTGGCTTCTGCCTCTAACTTTATTTTTTGTTCTGCTGGAGTTAATTTTGAATAAGGCTGTTTAATAATGTTTGCAATTTGCTCCGTTAGACTCCCTTCAGGAGCATTAACAGGTTCGTCACTGCTGCAAGAGACGGTAAGTTGTGAAATAATTACTGAAAACAAGAAGATTTTTTTAATCATCGTAAAAGATTTAAGTTAGGGATGTATTTAATCAATTTTTTTGATTGATATTGTTACGTTTAGATTTTGTTTTTTTTAACAAGAAAAAATCTAAATATTTGCCCAAAATTAGTGTTATTTAATGATCTCACAATACCCACTTTTAGTGATATTCATTCACAACCTAACATTAGAATATTCGTTGGATGAGATTAGTTTATTTATCTTTGTAAGATTTCTTAGAAATAAATACTTAATACCTAAAAAATGCTTTATTCAAAAATAGAAGGATCAGGTCAACCACTTTTAATACTTCACGGATTCTTGGGAATGTCAGATAATTGGAAAACACTCGGAACACAATTTTCGGCTGATTTTCAAGTTCATATGCTGGATTTACGCAACCACGGCCGAAGCTTACATTCCGAAGAATTCAGTTATGAAGTGATGGTTCAAGATGTCTTCGAGTATTGTCAAGCTCATAATTTAGAAAACATCAATATCATCGGGCATTCCATGGGCGGAAAAGTAGCCATGCTTTTGGCAACGAAACATCCGGAATTAGTTGATAAATTAATTGTGGCTGATATTGGACCAAAATTTTATCCGCAACACCATCAGGATATTCTGGCGGGATTGAATGCCGTTGATTTTTCAATAAAACCAACCCGAAATGAAGTCGAAGCAATCATGTCTCAATATATTCCTGATTTTGGAACCAGACAATTCTTAATGAAAAATTTGTTTTGGCAAGAGCCGGGACAATTGGCTTTCCGATTTAATCTGGAAGTTTTTAACAGAAAAATGGATGAAATAGGAATTCCGTTACCTGAAGGATTCATTTTCGAGAAACCAACGTTGTTCATTCGAGGCGGAAATTCCAGATATATTTTGGACAGCGATTTCGAAAACATAAAACAGCATTTCCCTGATTCAAGCATCGAAACGATTGCTAATGTAGGGCATTGGCTTCATGCCGAAAACCCGGCTGAATTTTATCAAAAAGTAAGTTCTTTTTTGAAATAAACGCAATAATTTTAAATTTTCACTATATTTATTAAAACTTTAAAACAAAAATTCATGAATTTACTGATCAAAATCCTTATTACTTCTGGTTTAGTATTGCTAATTGCGAACTTTATGCCGGGTGTTCATGTAGCGGGATTTACTACGGCATTAATCGTTGCAATAGTTCTTGGTTTACTTAACATATTCATCAAACCCATATTGGTAATACTTACATTGCCGGTTACTATTATTACTTTAGGATTGTTTTTATTGGTAATTAATGCACTGATGATTTTGTTATGTACAAAAATTGTTGGCGGATTTAGTGTCGATACGTTTTGGACGGCCTTGTTTTTTAGTATCATATTGTCAGTATTACAGTCCATAATGAATGGAATATTAGGGGATGGAAAATAAGAATTTGTTTTTAACACGTATTTGTGAATGAATTAATTTACAGTATTTGTTAATTTTATACCTTTGCCATCTATATAAGATAAACAATGTCTAAAAAGTTTTACATAGTGTTATTAGTTGTGCTTGGTTTCTTTATGACACCAAGCGCGGCTTTTGCATGTGGAACAAAAACGGAGAAGGCATGTTGCAAAAAAGAATCTTCTTCTAAAAAGGAGAAAAAAGAATGTTGTAAAAAAGAACAGTCTTCAAAAGAGAAATCTCATGAAGGTTGTAATGGAGCTTGTAAGGATGTTTCTTGCAATAGCTCAACTGTTTACTTGGGTTTGACTTCATTGTTTTATCCCGAATTGAATAATCAACTCTTCAGTTTTTCTACTGAAAAACAAAATTACTATTACTCAGAAATCTTCATTTCTTCCGATTTTCGTTCTATTTGGCTTCCACCTAAAATAAGCTAAATTCCTTTATGACAGCCAAAAGACTGTCCAATTCAAAGCATTTATGCTTTACAATCATTAAATTTTAGTCGAATACAATTTGAAATGTAGCGAAACAGGCTATTGTTTTCAATATTTTTTGCGACTAATTCACCTCAAAATTATTATACAATGAACTCAATAAAAAAAATATTGATGGCAATAACTCTATTGCTTTCAGTCACAATTGCAAGCGCGCAAATTAAAAATGCTAAAACAGAAACGGTAAAAATATACGGAAACTGTGAGATGTGTAAAACGACTATTGAAACTGCCGGAAATCTTAAAAAAGTAGCCAAAGTCGAGTGGAATAAAGACACCAAAATGGCAATACTTACGTATGATTCCACTAAAACCAGTCAGGACGAAATCTTGAAACGCATTGCTTTAGCAGGTTACGACAGCGATAAATTTCTTGCTCCGGATGATGTTTACGAGAAATTACATGGGTGTTGTCAATATGAAAGAGAAGCAAAAGTAGCCGTTTCAACTGAAATGAAATCGGAAACCATTGCTGCAGAAAATCATGCAAACCACGCCAATCACTCTGATAATGCGGTTGTAAAACAACAAGTGGATACTAAATTAAAAGCTGTTTTTGATGCCTATTTTCTTTTGAAAGATGCTTTGGTAAAAACAGACGGAAAAGCAGCTTCAACACTAGCAAAAGACGTTTTAACAGCATTAAATGCAGTAAAAATGGAGGAGCTTGCTATGGATGTTCACATCGTTTGGATGAAAGAAATGAACGGTTTAATGGCTAGTGCCAAGAATATTTCGGAAACTCAAGACATCAAACGTCAAAGAGAATTTTTCATTCCTTTTTCAAAATCCATGTATAAATTGATAAAAGTGGCTAAATACGAGACTCCGGTTTATCTTCAGTTTTGTCCTATGGCAAATGGCGGTAAAGGCGCAAACTGGTTGAGCAAAGAGAATGCGGTTAAAAATCCATATTACGGTTCTCAAATGATGACTTGCGGAAAAACGGTCGAAACGATTCAATAATTGTTTAAAAGGAATATAAAATGAAAAAAATAATTCTGTTATTCAGTTTAATAATCAGCATTTCAAGCGCAACAGCACAAATGAAAATTGGAGATAGTTTACCGGATTTTCAACTTAAAAATAATAAAGAGGCAACAATAAATTTGGCTTCTCTGAAAGGGAAAACAGTCCTAATTGATTTTTGGGCTTCTTGGTGTGCGCCTTGTAGACTGGCTAATAAAAAGCTGGCTTCTTTATACAATCAGTATAAAAATGACAACTTCGAAATCGTTGGGATATCGCTGGATACGGATAAAACGAAATGGATGAATGCCATTCAAAAAGATAAATTAGCGTATGAGCAATTAATCGATTCTAAAGGTTTTGATGCTAAATCCGCAATTTTGTTTGGCGTAGAAGAATTACCCAATTCGTATCTATTTGATGCATCAGGAAAATTAGTTGCCATAAATCCAACGGAGGAAAAAATAATAGTACAAATAAAAAAATAAAGCAAAATGAAAAATATAAATTTAAAATTCATTGGTATCGCTTGTTTCGTTTTAATGACAAGCATACAATCCTATTCTCAAATCTCAAAAGCAGAGATAATTGCGACAGGTTTAACCTGTTCGATGTGTTCCAATGCGATAAACAAGCAACTGAAAGCAACCGTTGGTGTGGATAGCGTGAGTACTGATTTGAATACGAATACATTCACGGTTTATTTCAAAAAAGAGAGTAAAATAAAGCCAAGAGTACTGAAAGAAGGTGTTGAAAAAGCAGGTTTCTTTATCGGTTCGTTAGTAATTACTGTACCTACAGAGAACTTAAAAATTGAAGAGGATAAAACCATTTCATTAAACGGATCCACTTTTGTTTTATTGAATGAAGAAATTAAAAAAAATAATGGAGAAACAAAATTGAAAATTTATGACAAAGGATATGTAACTCAAAAAGAGCATAAAAAACTGCTTAAAACGTTTTCAAAAACTGCGTCATATCCAGTAGAGAATGAAGACGATTACCATATCAAAACTGTAATTTAATGAAAAAATTTTTAATCGTATTTGCGTTTTTTCTTATTCAAGGAATAAGAGCTCAAGAACTTTTTGTAGTCACTGATCCGGCAAGTAATGTTCCTGCGGGTTCATTAGGCATTCGTCTGGGACAATCCATTTTTAAGGAACAAATGAAATCAGGGTATAGTTATCATTTAATGCCCGAAGTTACTTGGGGTATCAATAAAAACTTGATGGTTAGAACCTCCGTATTTGTAAGCAATAGAGACAATCAGTTGGTTACTGAAGGAGCTGGTTTTTATACTAAATATCGTTTCCTTTCCACGGATGATTTACACAGTCATTTTCGTATGGCAGCATTTGGAAGATATAGTTTTAATAATGCGGATATTCATCAGGAACAAATAGAAATTATGGGACACAATACTGGTTTTGAAACTGGAATTGTAGCTACGCAGCTTATAAAAAAACTGGCCATAAGTGCTTCTGTTAGTTTTGAAAAAGCGTTTGATAATAAGCCGGATTACAATTATCCGGCAGCACAAAGTGATAACGCTACCAATTATACATTATCGCTTGGAAGATTGATGTATCCAAAAAAATACACTAATTTTAAACAAACAAATATCAATACAATGGTCGAGTTTGTTGGACAAACATTAAACGAAAACGGGAAATCGTATTTAGACATTGTACCGTCAATTCAATTTATTATAAACAGCCAAGCGCGTATTGATATTGCTTACAGACAAGAATTATACAGTTCTATGCTGCGTTCTGCGCCAAATGGATTTTATCTGAATTTAGAATATAATTTTTTCAATGTTTCAAAATGAAATAAAGGATAATCAGTGCCAAATGGGTTTTCAAAAAAGGCAGTCGTCAAAAAGGGCGTAATTAGTCACAACAATTAATAAATTTTTTAAATGAAAAATACAATCCTATCAATAGTCACATTCGCATTAGTGTTAGTTTCTTGTAACCAGAAAAATAAAGAATCGGAAGTTAGTAATCCTGAAACAACCGAAACTTCTTCGGAATTGTATGCGTGTCCGATGCATCCTGAGGTTACAGGTAAAAAAGGAGCAGAATGTCCGGAATGTGGTATGGAATTAACGGAGAAAGTGACGCAAATGCCAAAAACGGAAAAAAATGATCCGATTGCTACAGCTGTTAAAACAGAAAATACTGCTGTGACCACTAAAACAATTGCTGAATCTTCGTTTACAATTAATGAAATAGTAAGCAGCTATTTAAAGCTTAAAAATGCATTGGTGAAAGATGATTCTAAAGGGGCTGCCAATGCTGGAAAAGCATTATATGCTACTTTTAACAAAGTGAATTCTAATACCATTTTAGATAAAAAACTGAAAAATAAATACAATGATATTGTTGCTGAAGCAAAGGAGCATGTGAAACATATTGGTGATAACGCAGGAAAAATGGATCACCAAAGAGAATATTTTGCCCTGTTGAGCAAAGATATGAATGATTTAATAAAAACTTTTGGAACAGATCAAAAGCTATATCAAGCGTATTGTCCAATGTATAATGAAGGGAAAAACGGTTATTGGATAAGCGAAACCAAAGAAATTAGAAATCCGTATTTCGGTTCTGAGATGTTGAATTGCGGTAGAATTGTAGAAAATGTAAAATAAGATTTTGAAATTACATATAAAAAATATGGTTTGCAACCGATGTATAATGGTAGTGAAGTCTGAACTGGAAAAGTTTGGGCTTCATGCTATTTCGGTTGAATTAGGTGAAGTGGAAATTCTCGAAGACTTGAATAAAGGAAAAGAGCAGGAGCTTAATGAGAAATTAGTAGCCTTAGGTTTTGAAATCATCGATGATAAAAAAAGCCGAGTAGTAGAAAAGGTAAAAAACCTGATTGTAGAATTAGTGCATTTCAAAGACAATCGTTTTAAAACTAATTTGTCAGATTATATAGTAGCAGCCATTGGGCAAGATTACAGCTATATCAGTAATCTGTTTTCGTTGCAAGAAATCACTACTATTGAGCAATATTATATCCTTCAAAAAATTGAAAGAGTCAAAGAATTAATTGTTTATGACGAATTAAGTTTGAATGAAATTGCCTTTCAACTCAATTATAGCAGTGCATCACACTTAAGTAAACAATTTAAAAAAGTAACAGGTTTGACACCTACTTTTTTCAAAAACTTGAAAGAACAGAAACGACATCCTCTCGATAATCTATAAAAGATACAAAAGAGAACCAGAATTGTATAAGAGTTAAAGTTGTATTTAGGAGGAACTTTGTATAAATAATTTAATATACAATATCATGACACATACATATAACATTACAGGAATGAGTTGTGACGGTTGCCGTTCCAAAGTCGAAAAAACATTGAATGCTATAGATGGGATTCAAGCGACAATTACTTTGGATCCGCCAATGGCAACAATAACAATGGATAAACACATTCCTACAACTCAACTACAAGAGGCTTTAACTGCCGCCGGAAACTATACAATTGCAATGAATAATGGGGTTGATTCTCATGGAACGACTGAGAAGCCCATAGAGAAATCATGTTGCAGTTCCAATAAATCACAAGAGAAACCAATAGTAGTTTTACCCAGTAATGCGCAAGGCAAATATTATTGTCCGATGCATTGTGAGGGCGAAAAAGTCTATGATAAACCGGGAAGTTGCCCGGTGTGCGGAATGAATCTGGAAAAAGTTCCAGAATTGAGTTTGGCAAAAACAATGTACACCTGTCCCATGCATCCCGAAGTAATCAAAGACGGTCCCGGTTCTTGTCCGATTTGCGGAATGGATTTAGTGCCAATGGAACCCACCGATACAGAAGAAAATAAGGTGTATAATGACTTGGTGCGCAAAATGAAAATAGCGGTAGTTTGTACGGTTCCTATTTTTATTATTGCCATGTCAGATATGATTCCGAATAATCCATTAATGAAAATTATGGATGCGGAAAAGTGGAACTGGGTGCAATTAATACTCTCACTTCCAGTTGTTTTTTATGCGTGTTGGATGTTTTTTGTTCGTGCTTGGAAGTCGATTGTAACATGGAATCTTAATATGTTTACGTTGATTGGAATTGGTACGGGAGTGGCGTTTTTATTTAGTTTAGTTGGGATGTTTTTTCCAGCTGTTTTTCCGGACGAATTTAAAACTCATAACGGAACGGTTTCACTCTATTTTGAAGCAACAACTGTCATACTAACATTGGTTTTATTGGGCCAATTACTAGAGGCCAGAGCACACAGCCAAACGAGTGGAGCGATAAAAGAACTCTTGAAATTAGCACCAACCGAAGCCACTTTGGTTATCGATGGAGTTGATAAAGTAATCTCGATTCACGACATCAAAAAAGGAGATTTATTGCGAGTAAAGCCAGGGGATAAAATCCCGGTTGATGGAAAAATAACCAATGGAGAAAGTACTATTGATGAAGCAATGATTTCAGGAGAACCTATTCCTGTTGATAAAAAAATTGATGATGGGGTTATAGCAGGAACTATAAACGGTAATAAATCTTTTGTAATGATTGCCGAAAAAGTAGGTTCGGAAACCTTGCTTTCGCAAATTATACAAATGGTCAATACTGCCAGCCGTTCTAAAGCACCAATCCAAAAATTAGCGGATAGAATCGCTAAATATTTTGTGCCGATTGTGGTCTTTGTTTCGGTATTGACTTTTGTAATTTGGGCACAATTTGGTCCTGAACCCGCTATGGTTTATGGGTTTATCAATGCCATTGCGGTATTGATTATTGCGTGTCCGTGCGCTTTGGGATTAGCCACGCCCATGTCAGTGATGGTTGGTGTTGGGAAAGGCGCGCAATCTGGTGTTTTGATAAAAAATGCCGAAGCACTGGAAAATATGAACAAAGTTAATGTTCTAATTACCGATAAAACAGGAACAATTACCGAAGGAAAACCTTCTGTTGAGAAAATTTATTCCTTGAATAATCAAGAAGACGTTTTATTGCAAAGTATTGCTTCCTTAAATCAGTACAGCGAACATCCTTTGGCGCAAGCCGTAGTCAATTTTGCGAAAGCGAAAGGAATTTCATTAATCGAAGTCAAGGATTTTGAAGCGATTTCCGGTAAAGGAGTAATTGGAACGGTAACCAATAAAAAAGTGGCTCTTGGGAATAAAAAATTAATGGAACAAGTTGGAGCCACAGTTTCGGGGGAACTTGAAAACAAAATCATAGCAGAACAAAAACAGGGAAAAACCGTTTCTTATATTTCAGTTGACGGAATTGCGGTGGGATTTGTGTCAATCACTGATGCTATAAAAGCAACAAGTATCGAAGCCATAAAAGAATTAATGCGTCAAGGAGTTGAAGTAATCATGCTTACCGGAGATAATGAAAACACGGCAAAAGCAGTGGCGACACAATTGAATTTAAGTTCGTTTAAAGCGAGTTGTTTACCCGAAGACAAACTCAAGGAAATTAAACGATTGCAATCCGAAGGGAAAATTGTAGCAATGGCAGGTGACGGAATCAACGATGCTCCGGCTTTGGCGCAAGCCGATATAGGAATTGCAATGGGAACCGGAACGGATGTGGCTATTGAAAGTGCTAAAATAACGTTGGTAAAAGGCGATTTACAAGGCATTGTCAAAGCCAAAAACTTAAGTCATGCCGTGATGCGAAATATCAAGCAAAATTTATTCTTTGCCTTTTTCTATAATGTGTTGGGAATTCCAATTGCAGCGGGCGTTTTGTATCCGTTTTTTGGAGTTTTGCTTTCGCCAATGATTGCGGCTTTGGCCATGAGTTTCAGCTCAGTTTCCGTAATTGCAAATGCCTTACGTTTGAGAAATTTAAAATTATAAAATGAAAATAATAAACAATATAGACAAATTAGGAACAGTGGGTCTCTTTACGACAGCACTATTTTCACCTTGCTGTTTTCCGCTTTTTGCATTTGGAGCATCAACACTTGGATTAGGCAGTTTTGAATTGTTTGGCGGTTGGACAATGTGGGTATTTCTCTTCATGGTTTTAATTTCAATTATAGGTTTAATTATTTCTTATCAAAAGCATCGGAATGTTTTTCCGCTATTAATTGCCATACCATCGGTTGTATTAATTTATTACGAATACTATTTTAACAGCAATGCTTATTTTATTTATATAGGGATGTTTGGTTTGTTATTAGCAACTGGAATTAATTATTACAGAAATAAATTGTACGGTACTTGTAATACTTGTGTAATCTATAACGGGAAGTCAGTAGAACTAAAGTCAACTTTAGCCTGTCCAAATTGTGGACATAAAAAAGATGAAATAATGCCTACCGATGCTTGTCAATTCTTTTACGAATGCGAGAATTGTAAGACTGTATTAAAACCTAAACGGGGAGATTGTTGCGTTTATTGTAGTTATGGAACTGTAAAATGTCCGCCAATTCAGGCAGGAGATAAATGCTGTTAAAAGTCACAAAAGAAATTAAAGATGAAAAGATACTCCATAATTATAATCTTGCTTTTTGCATTACAGGCTAAGGCTCAAAAAGTGGTTCGGTATGATTTATATGTTCGGGATACGATAGTCACTTTTGGCGATACCCCTAAAAGAGCGATTGCGGTAAACGGACAAATTCCGATGCCAACACTCACCTTTACCGAAGGCGATATTGCCGAAATTTATGTGCATAATGAGTTGGATGAAGATACTTCGTTGCATTGGCACGGATTGTTTTTGCCCAATAAAGAAGATGGCGTGCCTAATCTGACTCAAATGCCCATCAAACCACATACCACGCATAAATATACGTTCCCAATTATTCAGCACGGAACGCATTGGTATCACAGTCATACGGGGTTGCAGGAGCAAATTGGGATGTATGGTTCCTTTATTATGAATAAAAAAACTGATGATCCAACGTTTAGAAAAGGAATTGATGATTTGCCAACGATTCCAATTATTCTGAGCGAATGGACGGATCTGAACCCGAATAATGTGCATCGAATGTTACACAATGCGACGGACTGGTTTGCGATTCAAAAAGGAACCACTCAAAGTTATGCTGAAGCCATAAAAGCGGGACATTTCAAGACAAAAGTCACCAACGAATGGAAACGAATGAACGCCATGGACGTAAGTGATGTGTATTACAATAAATTTCTGATCAATGGGAAAAATGAATTGACAATTCCAAATTCAATGGCAACACCTTTTAAGGCGTTGGATAAAGTTCGATTGCGGATTTCCAATGGTGGTGCTTCTACCTATTTTTGGTTGAACTATGCCGGAGGAAAAATTACAGTAGTTGCTAGTGATGGCAACGATGTGGAACCTGTTGAAGTCGATCGATTAATCGTTGCTGTTTCTGAAACGTATGATGTTGTCGTAACCATTCCAGCGGATAAAACGGCGTATGAGTTTTTAGTTACTTCGGAGGACAGGACGAAATCTGCTTCGTTGTATTTAGGAGATGGCATCAAGCAATTGATTTCGCCTTTGCCTAAATTAAAGTATTTTGAGGGCATGAAGATGATGAACGGCATGATGAAAATGAATGGTGATTTAGATGATATGGGCATGCAAATGTCACTGAATCAAATGGACATGAATGTGGTGATGTATCCTGAAATTACAGGAAAGAGTCAAAAGGCGAAAGTCAAAAGTCAAAAGGAAGAGGAACATGCCAATCATAATCAGTATGACTCTAACGAACTTTCGGATATTACTACGTTGAACTATGCGATGCTGAAATCACCCACTAAAACAACGCTTCCAAAAGACGCACCCGTAAAAGAATTGCGGTTTGAATTGTCAGGAAATATGAATCGGTATGTTTGGAGTCTGGACAATAAAGTGGTTTCTGAAGCTGATAAAATTCTAATAAAAAAAGGCGAAAACGTCCGAATTGTACTCTTCAACGGTTCGATGATGCGCCATCCCATGCATTTGCACGGACACGATTTTAGAGTGCTCAACGGAAAAGAAGAATACGCGCCGCTGAAAAACATCATCGATATTATGCCGATGGAAACCGATACGATTGAGTTTAATGCGAATGTTAAAGGCGATTGGTTTTTTCATTGTCACATTCTCTATCACATGATGGCTGGAATGGGACGGGTTTTTAGTTATGAAAATCAAGAGCCAAATCCTTTGATTCCAAATCCAAAATTAGCCCAACGCAAATTATTCTCGGATGACAGAGCCTTTCATGTGATGGCTGAAAATGATTTTGCCACCAATGGAAATGACGGAATGGTGATGCTAGGAAATACGCGTTGGAGCATTGGTGCCGAATGGCGTTTGGGGTACAACGATCATCATGGTTATGAAACCGAAACGCATGTTGGGCGATACATCGGAAAAATGCAATGGCTGATGCCGTTCATCGGTTTTGACTGGCGGTATCGAAAAATGGAAATGGGAGCAATGGAAGAGAATCTTTTTGGTCAAACCAATACCAAAGACAATCGCGCTGTTTTCAGTGCCGGAGTCGAATATACTTTGCCCATGCTCATCAAAGCTCAAGCCGAAGTATTTACCGACGGAAATTTCAGATTGCAATTTGAACGCATGGATATTCCGGTTTCCAAAAGATTGCGCATGAATTTAATGTGGAACACGGACAAAGAATACATGGCGGGTTTGCGGTATATTGTCAAGAGAAATTTCGGAATTACCACGCATTATGACAGTGATATGGGAATGGGTTTTGGAGTGAGTTTGAATTATTAGTTGATTCTAAAAACTCAGCTTGTATAAAAAAAGCAAATTTATTTTTGGTAGGTATTAATTCTGAATTGATTACAATTTGTAAGTTCAATACAGACTGTTTTTATTTGAAGGTTTTTGATTTTGGCTTTGTGCATCTCAAAAATAGTGCTATTTTTGCACCCGCAATACAAAACAGGGCCCGTTCGTCTATCGGTTAGGACGCATGGTTTTCATCCATGTAAGAGCGGTTCGATTCCGCTACGGGCTACAATTCATAAACAGAAAACTTAAAAAGCCTCGAAAATTATTTTTCGAGGCTTTTTTTAATACTGGATTTGGCTGTTCTTTTTGAGAATTTTATGAATTAATAGAATACTTCAGCTTTCAGAAATATAGATTAGTATCATGAAATCATTGTGCGCTATTCAAGATCGCCTCCGCTAGCGCGAGCGCAATGTCATTAAGTTAAGGATTTATCTCGCTGATTTTTAGGTTATTATGTGTTTTATTTGTAAAATTTTTCATATATTTATATGATAATCAATCATTTATAACTTTGAAAAAAAACAGCTATTTTTATCTTCAAAAAGATACAAACACAATTATTTAGTGAAGAATTGAAAAATGAATATAAAGTTTCAGAAAAACACTTTACACGAAATAGAAAACAGAATTTTCCTTTTATCTTACTATTTATGTTAAACTTCCTTAGAAAAAGCCTCACGATGGAAATAGATAACTTCATAAGTTTTCTAAAACCCAACATTGGTAGTAAGTTTACAAAGAGCGCATTTGTTCAAGCTCGAATGAAGGTAAGACCAGAAGTCTTTAAAAAACTCTCCCAAACATTAATAGATGAATTTTACACTGATAATGATAAA